>JACQJD010000046.1 GCA_016198185.1 Deltaproteobacteria bacterium | reverse complement strand
GGCGAAAGCAATATCAGTGCAGCACGTGCAACATCCAATCGCACGGAAGGATCTTCGCTGGGATTGGCAAGGACATCCGTTATGATTTCGAAATCTGTGAGCTCTTCGATTATATCTTTAAGTGTATTTGGAAGAAACGCATATCTTGTATCGGCTTCCGTAAATTGTAAAAGTGCTCTGGCGCTTTCAAATTGCTCTTCTTGACCCTCTGCTTCTTTAGAAAGCACATAACGTATTCGCCAGCGGATGATATAGCCGTGCAACCTCAGGGCAGCACGTTGTCGAACGATAACATCATCATCAAACAACTCTGCCATCCAAAGGGGGTCGTATTCGTGAGGATCAAACCCGACTTCATCCATCGCATCTTGTTCATAGAGCACTGGAATTTGTCTATCTCCTATTAGGACAAGGGTTTCTGGGGGCATGACGGTATCTTCCTGATGAAAAACATTATCCAAAAGATCTGTCTCAAAAAAGGGTTCCTTTTTTTCTTTTGATTGTCTCTTTTTGGGCTGGTCGAAAAGACTTCGTAAATTGGCATCGAGAAGTTCAAAATAATCGCCTAATATATGGGTTGCTTGTGAGTGGTAGTTTAAGTGTTCATGCCAATTGAGTATTGTCCAGCCTGGTTTTAATCCCAAGCGTCTTTTGTTGATTTCCACCCAGGCTTGTGCCTGATCTGCTTCGGGAATCAAAAGACAAATGCGCGTGATGTAGTCTGGGATCCGTGGCAAGGCTTTGATTTCAACAAGGATAAAGGCAAGATCTTTTTTCCATGGGCGATTGTTTCTTACTACCTTTCTGAGTACTTCCATCAGTGCAGGGGCAAGGGTTCTAAAGTGCGCAGACTCTTTTCCAAATGATTCTAAAACCATCAGCAGCGGTCTAACGTGTCTTCTGTTCATAGAAGACCGGTCTGCCGTGGGAAGGTGACCCAAGAAAGCTGTGATGACCAAGTTGGGATCAGAAGACCATCTCAGGACAAGTATCCAACCCTCATGGGTATCAAAACTATCTTGGGAGTGCTTCTGCTGTTTCAATGCTTCTTGTAGTTGCGTGAGGAGACCAGACGGACTTTCTTCGGCCTTTCGGTACAATTCCGCTAAGTCTTTGACAGGTTGTGACGCCGAAGATGTTACAGCTTTGGTTTGAATCACAGCTTTGGCGGATTTCATTCGAAGCAGGCCACGTTTGAAAGGTTGGACCATGTCGTCATCTCTTTCTTCTGAAAGCAGGGTGACGAGTGATGTCGCGGCTTCGGCAGTGTCCATTTGTCGTAAGAGGTCAATCATTCGCCATTGATGGTGGGGTTGGAATCGGTCGTCGATAGAAGATTCTCGATATAATCTTTCGATTTGAGGAACGAAGGTCTGATCTAAAATAGGTGCTCGTCGTTTTCCCAAGGCTACAACTTTTTCAATGAGCGCAGCTTCTGCTTTTTTGTCTTTGAGGATCGCAGGCTCTTTTACCATGGTTTCGTAGGTGTTTAGAATTTGATGCGCATCAGAAAGTGCTTTGGCGGTGACAGCCGCTTTAAACTTTTTTCCCCAGATTTGGGTCACGTAGGCTATGAAATCGCGCTTGCCTTCTCCTTCTTCAATAGCCTTTTTGATTTCGGGTGGAATTCGCATTTCGCCAGGTCGGATGATGGGAGCAATTTGAGATCCCACCACTCCTTCTTGGATGAGTTTTTTAAGTTGTGGGTAGGTGATCCAGCCTTCTTCCACGGCGAGGGTGAGGATTTTTGTTTTTTCAATGAGTTGAAGATCGGTGTAATTTCCGATGCACGCAGGAGATCCATCTTTTCCTGGTTCTGCGTACCCAACGCGGTGGGAGGCGTAAATGAGCTCTGCAAGCCGATCTGGGATGTCTTGTCCCAAGACAAGACGGGCTTTTGCAAGGGTGGCGTTGTAATCAGCTGAATCGATGGGATTCCTCGCTTCGCTCGGAATGACGTGTTCATTCGGAATGACGTGTTCGCTCGGAATGACAAGTTCATTCGGAATGACGTGTTCACTCGGAATAGCTTTTGATTTGCCTGGTATCAGGGCTTTCAAAGAATGAAGCACCCCAGACACCGAAACATCTGTCGTATCAAAAATATTGGCTCCCAAAATAAGTGAGCTTCCAAGCAGTCCCAGATTACTTCGGGCTTTCTTTATCATCGCAATCGTTCCTGGAATATCGAGTGAACCTTCTGTGAAATCGAGACTCTTTGAAAGTACTTTGGCGTGTTCTACAGCTTTCGGTGTAAATCCCCCTTGTCTTGCTACAAGATTACTGAGGGCTTGGGTCATCTTCATAAATATAAGACTGCCTTCTGTTGAAAGATTTGTTTGATGCAGCAGTCTAAAGAAACTAAATGATTTCTTGTTTTCTCCGACTTGATAGAGTTCTGCCCCCAGCGACGAAGCCCCTCCCAAAACTCCTGCAACGATGAGCGGTTGAAATGCCCTCCACGTCCTTTGTCTTTTTACAAATCGTATTCTAGAAGGGGTGGCTCTCTTTAGTTTTGAGAGTCTGGCCAGTCTTTGGGAAGAAATTCTCGTTCCTCGAAAGGCAAGTAGCTCAAGCGAAGTAAGGGCTGCATCCAATCCCAATTGTCCCAGTTGCAAGTACCTATCTTCTTGAAGAGCCCGTTCATATTGTTTTTCTGTTAAACCAGTGACCCAAAGGTCATAATCTTTTTTCTTTTCATAAAGATAATTGAGGATAGGTTGGGCTATGGGGGCCAAAGCTCTTCCGACAGGTTCAAAAACATTAAAAGATTCTGCGGCAAGTTCCAAATTGACATGCTCTGCATAGAATTTCTCAACCTCTTGCCCAAATGTTTTTTCTAGATTCAATCCAAAGAATTTCTTTTCTCGTGCTACGTTTGCAAATTCTAAATCGCTTCCCAAATAAGAACCACCTCCATAATTATTCATCATCTCTCTGTTAAAATTAATAATATCTGCGCCTACATCTGACCAATCCCAGTTCTTGCCAAAAGCCGCTCCCCAGAGCTTTCCATCCCAGTAAGCAATATTGGCAAGGGAGAGATTAAGCGCTCGTTCCATCATTCGTGGGAAACTTTTAAAGAATTCTACCAAAGCATTTTCTTCCATTTTTGGGATGAAAGCTAAAAGCGCTTTCTTTTGGGCTTTTACTTCCTTTAAAATCTTTTCTTTTTGTTTTTGGACATCTTCTAAGTCAACCAGTGGAGGTTGCATTTTTTGATAAGAAAGTAATTTTTCATGCAAAAGATTAGACTCGGTTAAATCCACTTTCCCTTCTTCTTGCCAGACTGCCATCATGGCTAAAATCATTCGTTGGGTAAGAATTTCTAAAATCAAAGGTTCAATTTTATATTCTTTAATCAAATGATATTTTCGTTCTTTGGAAAGTGTAGAAGGCGAAGCTTTTAAATCTTCATCCGAAAAAGAATCTGTTTCATGAAGCCAAGAAATAAATTCAGCATCTGCGAGTTCTAGTTTTGTAACCTGCCAGGTATTGATGAGTAGAATGGGATCAACGCCAAATGCTTGCCATCCCAAAAGGGCTTCTTTAAATTCACTTGATTCTTTCGCTGAAGAAAGACCTTCCGCGTCAAAAAATTCTTGGGCCAAAGAAGAAATATCTTCTACCGCTAAATTTTCTAAAAAAAGATGATCAATATCTAAATCTTGTGGAAAAAGATAAACGGCTGAAAGGACCTTTTCAAAGTCAGAGAGCTCTTGAGGTGAATAATATTCTTTGAGCTCTTGATTGGAAAAGAGCGGAAATGAAGGCGTTCCTTGCAGAACAAACTCTTGGAAGCTCATTGGCGAATAGCGATTTTCTACGGAGCACACGAGAGGCTCTGCAAAAGCGGATACAGCAGTCATCCCTAAGATACAAACTGTAGCAAGGTCAAAGGGAAGCAACGTGAGTCCCCTGCCAATAGCTCTGAGGCGGCATTGAAGTTCGAGCCCCAGAGCTATTGGCAGGAGACTCAAACCGATAACCTGAGTGACAATTTTTGGCACCCAATAAAACAAACGTTTAGCGAGGCGGTCGTTCATGTGTTCCTTACAGAGAGGCTGTCGAAAAACTGTCATTCCGAGCACAACGTGCGAGGAATCTACGATGAGATCCCTCGAGCCTTCGGCTCTCGGGATGACTTATTCGACACCCTCCCTACAGAAAGAGGAGCAAAAAGAATGCCAAATTGTATACTATAGAAAATGAGTTACTTCAATGGGTTGGGAACGCTCGTTCGCCAGCGTTTTGAGAAGTGACGTTTTGTGTCACTGGGGGCCATTTTGGGTTTGTATTGCCCAAAGAAGTATGAATTTTTAAAATTAAAAATTGACCTTTTTCCGTCGGCGGTTATAATGAAATAAGGATCTAAAAAAAGAACGTAACAGAGTAACGATCCTAAAAAAGATTATCCATGAAAGTGATTCAGAGACTAAATTTCTTTATGGTTGGGGTGGCCCTTTTTTCTGCCTGCAGTATGAATTACGAAGGGGTCAAGCCTTCTTCCATTGCCATTCAAGCCTTTGAAGGAGATGTGATTGATGAATTGGATCTCCAAGTTGGCATGACCCATCGGTTATATGGTGGTGTTTTTGTGAGTTCTTCGACTGGGGAACACTTTTTGGGAGAAGCCTCCAAAAGTGAATTTTTAAAAGATGTCGAATTCAGCGTGGTTGATGAAAATGCTCAAAACCCGGTGGTTTCTTTAGAGCCCAACGGTTGTGTTCAAGCCTTAGGCGCAGGATCTACCCTGATCAAACTCAAAGCATTTTCCATTCACCGAGGGCAGATGGAAGCCTATGCACGTTTGACGGTGCGGACGCAGCCCTTTTCAAAGAGGGTGATTCGAACGAACGTGGAAGATTTTTCTGTGGACCAACTCTTCTTGGCGGATCAAAAAACAGTCTATGGGCTTACCACCGGTTCTCAATTTCATTTATTGGAAGGCGCCACGCTCAATACACTGTATCAGCCTTCTTTTCATATTGAATCTGCCTCTGCTTCGATTGCGCAAGCACGTCTTTTTTCAGATCGGCAAGGACAAGGATTCTTAATTGGATATGGCAGAACGCAAGCTCAAAATGAAGATCGGCTCAGTTATGGTGTCTTTAATGCCCAAGGAAGTCGTGTTTCATTTTTTGATTCCAGCCGGAAGCTTGCGATACGCAAAATTTATGGATTTCAATTGTCAGATGGTATTCCCATTGTCGTAGCGTTATCCGAAAATTTTAAAACCGATGGCACGAAAAAAGACACCCTCAGTTTATACGCCTTTAAACACAACCTTTCTTCTGGAATTACAGAGGGGTTTATTACAGATCCACAAACGTCAAAATTTATAGAAGTGCCTATTTTTCAAAGTATTCCAGCCCATAAAATTGTAAAATCTGGGCAAGATGCCAGTGGCGTTGCTTATATTGCTCTCGGTGCCACGATGGCTTATCCCAATTCCAATCAGCCAGATGTGGGTGAGCAGCGCTTGCGTTTAAAAGTGGTTTCCATCGATCCCGCCAAGGGGGCTGTGGCAGAGGAAGTGGGAGGTGTCGAGCTTGCTTCGCCACAGGCTTTTGATCTTGATACACATTTTGGATCGGCCCGGGTTGTTTTTATTTCGAATCAAAGCGAGCTTTTTTTCATGCGCAAACAGCAAGGCGTTTGGGTTCCCACGATGACCAAATTGAGCATGAGTGCCAATGGGGCTTTCTCACCCAAAATTATTTCCAGTGAAGAAGATGGTTCCATCGCTGTTCTATGGAAAGGGAGTGGGGATCAATTTCATTTGCGCATTTCAAGGGATGGTGGGGGTCTGTGGTCTGCCACCCGTACGTGGACGATGTCTGGTCTCCAAGATTGGACGGCCTATGCTTTGCCTTGTGGCGGGGCTACGGTCATTGCCGAGACTGCCAGTTCCTTGCTCTCCTTCTTTGCTTCAGGGGGGATCACCTCATCGCCAACGACATTGCCTGGGATCAGTGGCCCTTTTCAAAAAGTTCAAATTTTTCGTGAACGCGGCAAGCTCAAGGTTTTTTATTTGAATACTGCCAAAGAACTCGGCGTCTTTACCCTTCCTTAAGGCCTTTTTCAACAGGCCTTAGAACTCGACCATCTTGTTCTAGATATGCGCCACCAGAAGTTGCTTTCTGACCTTATAATTGATAAGGTCCCGCCTTATGTCAGCGGCCAAAGTAAAAGTTGAAGACCTTTCAGATGTCGAAAAGAAGCTCTCGGTTGAAATTCCGCCAGATGAAATTCAACATCAAATTCAAACGTATTATGCAGAGCTGGCACGTGATGTAAAATTGCCCGGATTTCGGGCTGGAAAGGCACCGTTGCAGTTGGTTCGCACTCGATTTTCAGCCGATGTGCAACGAAAGATTGTTTCGCACCTCATTGAAAGTTCTTATACGCAAGCCTTGACGGATCATTCTCTTTTTCCAGTGGCGTCTCCCAAAATTGAAGCCCAGCCCTTTGAAGAAGGTAAGTCCTTCTCCTATACCGTGACGATTGAAGTAAAACCCAAGATTGACCTTAAAAAATATAAAGGGTTGGAGGTTCAAAAAGAAAAGGTCGACGTAACGAAAAAAGAGGTTGAAGCAGCGTTAAAAGATCTTCAAGAACGCAAGGCAGAATTAAAGAAGGTGGAACAAAAGCGTGTGACCCAAAAAAAAGATTTTGTGGTGATTGATTTTGTGGGAACGCTCGAGGGTAAAAAATTTGCAGGGGGCGAGGCTAAAAATTTTCTCTACGAGCTTGGCTCTGGTCGTTTGGTGGCGGATTTCGAGCAGGGCCTTTTGGGCATGACGCAAGGTGAACAAAAAGAAATTCAAGTAACCTTTCCAAAAGATTTTTCTGAAAAAAACGTAGCGGGCAAATTGGCTATTTTTCAAATCACGCTTTGCGAAATTAAGGAAAAACAAATCCCTGAGCTTACCGATGCGCTTGCCAAAACATGGGATGGCTGCACGGGGCTGGCTGATTTAGAAAAAAAATTAAAAGAAGAGCTCCAGAGACACAACGATGAACGCTCAGAACAGAAACTAGAAGTGCAGCTTGCAGAGGCATTGGTAAAAGGCAATCCTTTGACGCCGCCGCCCACCATGGTTGAAAGGCAGCAGGCGTATTTAATGGATGATGCTGAGCGACGGTTGGAGTCTTTCAGAATGCCTCAGGCCCTCATCAAAGAAAATCTTGAAAAAATGAAAGAAGACCTTAAAAAAAGAGCGATTTTTGATGTTCAATTTATTTTGTTGCTAGAGGTGATTTCAGATCAAGAAAAAATCGGGGTGACGCCAGAGGAGATTGACCAGCATTTAAAAAACATTGCCGATCGATCAGGCATGACTTTTGGACAAATTCACGATCACTATCGAAAAGCGGGGCTATTGTCTCAAATCAGGTGGCAGGTTCGGCAAAAAAAGACCATGGATTTTTTAATCTCTGCCGCAAAGGTTACCGAAGTCAAACCTTCAAAATAACCCCCACACTTAAAAAGAGTTGAAGTAAACAATATTATTTCTTATACTTTTATATATGCCACTGATTCCCATCGTTATTGAACAATCGAACCGAGGCGAGCGAGCTTATGATATTTACTCTCGTTTGCTCAAAGACCGAATCATTTTTTTAGGATCGCCGGTCAATGATGAAATTGCCAATTTAATTATTGCCCAACTTTTATTTTTGGAAGCGGAAGATCCTGAAAAAGACATTAGTTTTTATATTAACTCTCCTGGGGGGAGTGTGACGGCGGGGCTCGCGATTTACGATACCTTACAATATATTAAGCCGGATGTTGCGACGTATTGTCTGGGGCTTGCGGCCAGCATGGGGGCGTTATTACTTGCAGCAGGTTCTAAAGGAAAGCGGTTTGCGATGCCGCATGCGCGGATGATGATTCATCAACCCATGGGAGGCTTTCAGGGGCAAGCGGCAGACATTGAAATTCAAACGAAAGAAATTTTATTGCTTCGAAAAAAGCTCAATGACATTTTGGTATCGCACACAGGGCAGAGCATTAAGACCATTGAAAAAGATACCGATCGTGATTATTATATGTCAAGTGAAGATGCTGTAAAGTATGGCTTAATCGATCATAAAATTGAGCTTCGAAAAATTAAAGTACAAAAGTAATAAACGAAGTTCGGAACGGAGGCGACCTTCATGTCACATACAGGTGGAAGACGAGGAGACGAATTCGGAAATCTTTATTGTTCTTTTTGCGGCAAGAGCCAAAAAGAAGTTAAAAAATTGATTGCCGGGCCGACCGTTTACATTTGTGACGAGTGTATAGATCTGTGTAATGACATCATTGCAGAAGAAGGCACCAAGGAAGAAGCAGGCGTTGCCCTTAAAAATCTTCCAAAGCCAGCTGAGATTAAAGCCATTTTAGATGAGTATGTGATTGGCCAAGAGCAGGCCAAAAAAATTCTTTCGGTTGCGGTTTACAATCATTACAAGCGAATCAACAGTAAAAAACAAAGTGATGTCGAGCTTCAAAAAAGCAATATTTTACTGTTAGGGCCAACCGGCTGTGGAAAAACCTTACTGGCCCAAACCTTGGCGAAAGTTTTGAAAGTTCCTTTTACCATGGTGGATTCAACGACGCTCACCGAAGCAGGGTATGTTGGAGAAGATGTCGAAAATATTATTTTATATCTGTTGCAGAATGCAGAATTTGACGTCGAAAGAGCACAAAAGGGTATTGTCTACATTGATGAGATCGACAAAATTGCGCGTAAAGGTGAAAATCCTTCTATTACAAGAGACGTTTCGGGAGAAGGCGTTCAGCAAGCTCTCTTAAAGCTCATGGAAGGAACCATGGCCAACATTCCACCCAAAGGGGGGCGGAAACATCCCCAGCAAGAATTTTTACAAGTCGATACCACCAATATTCTCTTTATTTGTGGGGGCGCTTTTGTGGGATTGGAAAAAATCATTGAAAGTCGCTTGGACTCTCGCATGATGGGTATTGGCGCGGAAGTTCGTCCGAAATCTGAAAAAAGGTTATCGGATGCCCTTCAAAGTGTGCAACCCGAAGATTTGTTAAAGTATGGGATGATTCCAGAATTTGTAGGGCGCGTTCCCATTATTGCAGCGCTTCATGAGCTATCGCAGGAGGCGTTAATTGAAATTTTGGTAACCCCTCGCAATGCGCTCACCAAACAATATGCCAAGTTGTTTGAGTTTGAGAATGTGAAACTGAAGTTTACGGAGTCTGGGTTAAGTGCCATTGCCAAAGAAGCATTGAAAAGAAAGACAGGTGCCAGAGGGTTGCGTGCGATTTTAGAACAGGCGATGATGGAAGTGATGTATGAATTACCTTCCTTAAAAGAAGTAAGTGAATGTGTGATCAGTGAAGATGTGGTTTTAAAACATGAAAGGCCCTTGTTAATTTATAGCGGAGCGGAATCAGAGGTGGGTCCAACGGAAAAAGAAGAGGAGACCCCTAAAAAGATATTGAAGAAAGCGGAGAATGCCTAATGGCAGATGCGTCAGAAAAAAAATTAATTGTGCCACTGCTGCCCTTGCGGGACATTATTGTATTTCCGCATATGATTGTTCCCTTGTTTGTGGGGCGTGAAAAATCGATTAACGCGTTGGAAGAAGCGCTTGGGCAAAAGAAAGATATTTTGCTCATTGCGCAAAAACAAGCCAAAACCAATGACCCAACCGAAGAAGATGTGTATCGGATCGGGGTTTTGGGGGCGATTATTCAACTCTTGAGGCTTCCCGATGGTACCGTTAAGGTGCTCATTGAAGGAAGAAAACGCGTTCGGCTCTTGCAATTTAAAAAAGAAGGGCGATTTTATGAAGCGTTGGTAGAACCTCTGACCGAAACCGAAGAAAAAAATCGTGAATCTGAAGCCTTAATTCGAAGTATTAAAGAAGCTTTTGAAAGTTACGTTCAGCTTAATAAAAAAATTCCACCTGAAATTCTGATGACAGTGACTTCCATTGAGTCCGGTGCCAAGCTTTCAGATACGATTGCGGCGCACATTCCTCTTAAAATAGAAGAAAAACAAAGAATGCTTGAGATCACAGATGCCAAGGTTCGTTTGGAAGAGCTGCTTCGCGTTATTCAAAAAGAAATTGAAATTTTACAAATCGAAAAAAAGATTCGCACGCGCGTGAAAAAGCAAATGGAGAAGTCCCAAAAAGAGTATTATTTGAACGAACAAATGCATGCGATTCAAAAAGAATTGGGTGAGCGTGATGAGTTTCGGGCTGAAATTCAGGACATTGAAAAAACGATTAAAAAGAAAAAATTATCAGAAGAAGCCGCTAAAAAAATAAAAAAAGAACTTCGAAAATTAAAAATGATGTCTCCGATGTCTGCCGAGGCGACAGTGATTCGAAATTATGTGGATTGGGTGATTTCATTGCCATGGGGTTGCTATACAACGGACAATACAGATATTCATCAAGCACAAAAAGTGTTGGATGAGGATCATTATGGGTTGGGAGCCATTAAAGATCGAATTTTAGAACACATTGCGGTTCAAACGTTGTCTCAAAAAATTTGTGGGCCGATTGTGTGTTTTGTGGGGCCTCCGGGAGTGGGAAAAACCTCTTTGGCGCGGTCCATTGCCAGAGCCTTGGGAAGAAATTTTGTGCGATCTTCACTGGGAGGGGTACGCGATGAAGCTGAAATCAGAGGGCATCGCCGAACCTACATTGGGTCTTTACCCGGTAAAATCGTTCAATCGATTAAAAAAGCAGGCTCTTCAAACCCTGTCTTTCTGTTGGATGAAGTGGATAAGATGGCCATGGATTTCCGAGGAGATCCAGCAGCAGCGCTGCTTGAAGTATTAGATCCAGAGCAGAACTCAACGTTTTCAGATCATTATTTAGAAGTAGACTACGACTTATCCAAAGTGCTCTTTATTGCGACAGCCAATACGCTTCACAATATTCCACGTCCGCTCTTGGATCGAATGGAAGTCATTCGACTTCCAGGCTATACGGATGAAGAAAAGCTTCACATCAGCAAACAATTTTTAGTGCTCAAACAAAAGTCGATGCATGGGCTGAAAGACTACCCCATCACCTTTCAAGATGAAGCCATTTTGTACATCATTCATCGGTATACCAAAGAAGCGGGAGTTCGAAACTTAGAGCGAGAGATTTCCACCATTTTTAGAAAACTTGCGAAAAAAATAGTAGAAAACCAACAAAAGAAAAAAGAAGCTGTTTTGGTTTCTGAAAAAACGGTGAAAGAATTGTTGGGTGTGGAAAAATATATGCCCGTTCAACTTGAGGAAATTCACGAAATTGGGTTGACGAATGGGTTGGCTTGGACGGAAATGGGTGGAGAATTATTGGCGGTGGAATGTGCCATTATGCCAGGAAAAGGAAGCCTTACCATTACCGGACAGTTGGGAGACGTCATGAAAGAGTCTGCCAGAGCGGCGTTAAGCTATGTTCGTTCTCGAGGAGAAATGCTGGGGTTGGCGAGAGATTTTTATCAACAAGTAGACATTCATATTCATGTGCCCGAAGGCGCCATTCCCAAAGACGGTCCTTCGGCGGGGGTTACGATGGCAACCAGTTTAACGTCTGCGCTCATTCGGGTTCCTGTTCGAAAAACGGTGGCGATGACAGGGGAAGTAACGTTGCGGGGCCGGGTGCTGGCCATCGGGGGGCTCAAGGAAAAAATGTTGGCGGCCTATCGCAGTGGTATTGAAACGGTGTTGATTCCCAAAGAAAATGAGAAGGATTTGAAAGATGTTCCGAGTAAGGTTTTAAAGAAGCTCAAAGTCATTCCCGTGGATCACATGGATGAGGTTTTAAAACGAGCTCTGGATTTAAAACACCCTGAAAGTTTATTTTCAATCGACAAAAAAGTTTCCGGGAAAACCTATAAAAAGCCATTTTATCTGACCCGCGCCCATGTGAGTGGCACCGCCTGACCTATTATTTTTCTCACTTTTTTGGTAGAAAAACTACATTTTAGAAAGCTAATTTTTCAGATAATTTACAATTTTTAGCGTCTAAGAGGATGACTTTGGGAGTATGTTTTTGGAATTCAGCTTCAGAGAGCAGGGCGTAACTTGCAATGATAATGAGGTCCCCGGGTAAACAAAGTCGTGCGGCAGCACCGTTGAGTGAAATTTTTCCAGAAAGGGGTTGTAAGGGGATAGCATAGGTTGAAAAACGCGCGCCATTGGTAATGTTATAAATATCTACTTTTTCAGAAGGCAGAATATCTGCAGATTCAAGGAGTGCTTGGTCTATGCCAATCGATCCTTCATAATGGGGATCGACCTCGGTGACAGTTGCATGGTGAATTTTAGATTTTAAAAAAAACCGTAACATATAGGGTGTGGCCCTTTTTATAAGGCCTATTTTTTTTCAAAAAATAGGCGGGACAGGACTCGAACCTGCGACCTCCGCCTTGTAAGGGCGAAGCTCTACCAACTGAGCTACCCGCCTAATACACGATCAAAGTTTATAATAAATATGGTGTAGCATCTCAATCATTACTTCTCACATCGTTGGCTCAGTTGGTACATTCGATTCTAACGGGCGTGGCAAGCACGCCCTATGGCTGAGCTACCCGCCTAATACATATTTGCGCATTTATAATAAATATGACTTCTATTGGCAACGTAAAGATACTGCCGGCTGGGTTTCGAGTTCATGCTTTATTTGGGCGCAGCGTTTTATTTCGGGGCCGGTTAACTCGCGGTAGATTCCAAAATGAAATCGAGAAAGCTCAGAAAATCGTTGTTGGCACACCATTGTTTGTTGAGATTTTTCTATCGCTAAATTTGATATAAATTGGCAAGCATAAGCATCTTGAACTTCTTGGGATTCTCGAATTTTAGGAATAGCACATTCCCACAGATATTCGTAAGGGGAGTCATCTTTTTTGAGTTTGGGTAATTCTTCAGCCATCATCAAAGCGTATTCCAATGTTTTTTCATCGTAATTTCTAGGCAGGGTGTAACAAGTATTAATGTGGTCGACAGATTTCCAATTCGTGGTCTTCATTTGATAAGACGGGCTTATGACTTCTGGCTCTAGCGGATCTCCTGGAAATGGTTTGGAAACGCGCCTAATCTCATCTAGAGAAAGAGAGCTGGGATGGAAAGTTTTAATGGATCTTTCCAACTTGAGCTGGCGTTCTTCCTCAGGGTATTTTAAATCTGTCATGGCCACCTGATAAATCAGGTCTTGAGGATTCGGAGAATATTCAATTTGTTGTGCAGCCATTTCTTGAGACGTTGTTAATGGAAATACAAAAAACGATCTCTTTCCATGAGGGGTGATTTGGGATAAATCTTGTGTGTGTTGTAGGGGGCGTCTCTGGATGAGCCTTCGCCCAGGCGGTTCAAATTTTTTATAAAATTGTATTTCAAAGGTTTGCTCATTGGAAAGGGCATTTCTTAAATCATGAAATAATTTTTTTTCGTCTAGGGTAATGCCCGGCGTTACTGTATTTTTAAAATAAAAAGGTGCTGACTCAAGATTTTTTTTGGGTAAGGAAGTGGGGGTAATAACCAAATAGCCCCTCCCCCATTCGTCATCGGTCAAGTTCGTTGTTTTACATAAAAAAACGGGCAATTCGGGTTCGCCAAAAATATTTTGAGAAATGATCATGGCGATACCGAAACAAAAAAACGTGAACGTACTTTTAACTCCTAATTTAAAATTATTTTTCATAACGACGCCTTATATAATAGAATACCTGAAATGATTTTAAAAAAAAACAGTTCTAAATGGATTATAAAAAATATAATAATATCAATGGCTTATATGATTATGCGTTTTCATGATTTCAAGTCCCCTTATCCTAAAGATCTTCTCTCCAGGGAGTTGGAAATATAGACTCCTCGTTCCAACTCCCTGGAGAGAAGATCTTTAGGATAAGGGGAAAAGATTTCTAAAATGAAAAGATAAGATTTGTTTCAATTAAAATATTCTTGCTTACAATTTCCTGTTGCGTTACTAAAGCCATAAGTGTTGTTAGTGTTTTGTAATTATAAAAATTTTTTCCACATTGCGGCAGCCTTTTTTTTCTGGATTTGTTTTTTTAAATCATCACCTCTTCAAGCCCAAGTTTTGATTGAGTATTATCAAGGGACAGCCGAAATTCACATGAGTCTGAGACGTGTGCAAGCAGAAGCCTTGGTTATGCGAATGGTTAATCCTGAAGATAGGACAGTTCGATTGGTATCTATACAAAGGATGAGAGTAGGCCTAACCCATCATCTGCATATCGGATGTGTGTCATTGGCCCAACAGGAAGGAACTACATTCCGGATGGTGGATCCTTCGGACGATGAATTTACAGGTGAATTAAGATTTGAAAATGGATCTTGGGCGTCATGGGAATTTAATGCATCTGTTGGCGGAAAAGATATTTTTGGGAAAGGAAAGATTAAAGAAGAGGGTGATGGGCATCGACTCGTATCAGAAAAATCGGTATTTCCACAAGGAGAAGATCTTAAGGTTTCTCCTGAAGTCAAAATACAAGAAACATTGTCTGAAGTTGATCAAGATCAATTTGAAACAACAGCACGTTCTTGGGGTGCAGATTTGAACGAGATTATGGGAGCATTTGAAACAAGGGCTATGTCGGTTTTGACTGAGGCCTGGGGATCTGCTGAAGCTCCGCCTGAAGAAATAGAAGTATTGGCGAGAGAAGATAGCAGTGGAGACAAAGTGATTGGCTTTAAGACACGAGCACTCGATGACGCAGAGGTTAAGCAAATTGGATGGGCCATAGAGGATATTGCCGATGAATTAACGGGAGCAATGGAACAAGAAGAGGGGGGGCTTCATCTGATGGTCATTTATCATCGTATTAATGCGTCCGTGGCAGAAAGGATTGACCCCACTTATTTGATGGATCCAACGGTGCTTGCATCTCTGGGGCAAACTGGGGTGATCAGTGCAAATGCGGCCAAACCCTTTTTTATAAGAGCCCTTAGAACAGGTTTACGACGGATTGTGACGCCCTAAAAAGTTGCTTACAATTTATGAACGGGAGGTGTGTGAAGGTATTTTGGGGTGAAAAGTTTTTGTTCCATGCATGTATCAAAGCTATTTCCTTGTTGTTAATGGGCATGAGCGTAGAAGCGGTCTTATTTTTCAATTCTGTCTATGCAAATCCGGTTTCTTCTTTATATGACGATATTCTTACAAAGCGAGGGATTGAAGTATTGTTGGGGTCATTAGAAGAAGAGGTTCATCCTCATTTGAAATATTTAAATGAGGGGCGGCATCGTTTGCTTCAACCGGGAAAATTCTATGCCGTGTTGGTGAATGGTGGATTTAATCTTTACGACAATCATTTTCGGTTTTGGAACAATCTTTCTTGGATGTATACCACCCTTCGTTCTCTACAGGTTCCGGCCTCCCAGATTTTTGTGTTTAATGCAGATGGCGCTGATGCCGAAGTTGACATGGTTTATAAACGCGTGACGCGTTCTCATCAGATTGTGGTCGGGCCTTCTGTGACAGGCGTTATGTCTTCGAAACGATATCGATCTGGGCCGGTCTACTTAGAAGAAGCGTCTTTACAAGTGAGTTCCCCAATCGATTTGGATTTAGATGGGCAGAGCGATGTGCGTGGGGCTGCTGTTCAAGAAGAGATGAAGCCTGTATTTTCTCAATTTTCAAATTTAAGCGGTGAAGATACGCTGTTTGTTTTTGTGACGGATCATGGGCAAAGGTGTGGCGAGCATAGTCAAATCTGTTTATGGAAAGGGGAACACCTTTTGGATCAAGAACTGGCCTTGTGGTTAAAATCTATTCCCGCCCAAAAGGTTATTTGGCTTCAAACCTGTTATGGGGGTGGCTTTATCGACGATCTTTTAGATGAAAGAACACTTGTAATTTCCGCCGCTGCGGCAGATAAAACGTCATTGGCGTGCGATTCTGAATGTCAGGGGATTGGGTCTTATGACGAATTTGCTTACCATGGGATATCAGCTTTAAGAGGGTTTACTCCGGAAGGCATGGAAGCTCAGGCAGATTTTAATGAAGATCAACAATTAAGTTGGAAAGAAGTTTTTGATTATGCGATCCAAGCAAATTCTTTACGAAATGACCAAGACCAGCTTCTCGAAAATCCGCAGTTGGCCGAAGGAAAAAAAGGGTTGGTTGATATCGCTATGGTTCAAAAATAGTCCTTAAGGTATTTCTGGTAGGTCTGTGGTGAGGCCGAAGTTATTGACACGAGATAAGTAATACCGCATCAAACCCCTATATTGATGGATTTTTACTTTACCGACGCCTGTATTTTTGGTTTGGATCGCTAAAATATCGGGCATGGGTAAAGGATGGCTTGAATAGGTGACTGTTCCCATGTGACCACAGCCAAATTTATAATTTGAAAAAGCAGAATCTAAGAGCAACTGTGTTTCATCTGAAAGTTTCCGAGGGTAAGATGGTCCGCTGCTCGTCGATGTTCTTGCAATCAAATCTGCGCCATCAAAAATCGTAATCCCGGCAGCATTTCCGGAATTCTTAAACATGACAATATCTTTTTTCTCATCAATGTTTTGATCACAAACTGCAAAGTCATAATCTGAAAGATTAACGGCAGAGCCTATGTTTCCAACCAATGGAAAAGCCCCTGCTATTTGTTTAAAATCATCGTTTGCGTTAAACACCATAACTTGAATGGCATTGGAAAATTTGGCGAGTACCAAAAGATCATCGTAACCATCTTGATTGTAGTCTAAGGTCCCAATTTTAACAATTTGAACATTGGGTATGGAAAGAGATCTGCTCAGGGTAAGTGGATGCACCCATTCGAATTGTGCAGTGGCCAATTTAAGAACGCCAATCCAAAGTTCTGTATTGGGTTTATAGTGCGCGACATAGATATATTTTTGATTGGTATCACTTGAATATTTTCCAAATGCAAAATGATAGTCTGAACCAGTTTGATCTAAGGTCGTGGGGTGGCGCCCGACAACAGAGCCTGCAAATACCACTGCCGCATTATAAACTTCGACTTCCGTTTTTTGAGAACCGGTGCCATGTTTTTTGATAACGATAAAATCTTCTTTGCCATCTACGCCTCGAACTCCTGCAGAGTTTGCATAAAAATCACCGAACGTAAATTCATACTGGGGTCCTGTAAATGTTTGGAGGACTGTTCCAGTACTTGAACCAGAACCACTTCCTGAGCCAGAGCTACCTGCTGAACCAGAACCACTTCCTGAAGTTGACCCAGAGTCGCCTCCAGATCCAGAATTTGGGGGCGGTACCGTATTATCTGGTGCCGGTGATGTAATGATGGGTTGTGATGGATTGGGTGATTGCGTTGGAATGCTTCCAGAACTGGAACCCGATTGTGTTGAAGTTTGTGAAGTCGATTTCGTGGGAAGGGGATCTTTGGCACTCGGCGGCGCGCAACTCGTCCCCACAGCTATCCACACGATGGCGCTATAAAAAAGAGTTTTTTTAAAGGTCTTATGATTTTTTAAAACACCCATAACGATACTTGATATAGTTTATCAGATAAATTTTAATTGCCTAGAGGGCGAAACATTAAATTTGGATGAGTTTTTAATTAAAACATTTTCGGACAGCCTCAGTGGCCATGGCTTCGTTAAAGTGATTAATTATTGACAGTGTTTAAAATATCTACAATAACGCTGACCATTGGGATTTAAAAAATCCTGTAAATTCAACTAGATTGGAAGTTTCAGTGTTGGTATCAAAATTGCACACTTTTTAAGCTGTTATGGGGGTGGGTAAACAGCTTTATAAATATTATTATTATTATGCCCTTGGGGCGATGGTGGTTTTATATGCAAACGCAGCCAGCGTAAGTGCATCTGGAGATGAAAGTAGACGATCGTCCCAGGAGCTCATTGAGGGCGGCATTCGCTATCTCGTTGATCATCAAAATCGGCAGGGGTGTTGGGAGGAAAAGCAATATCCAACTGCTTTTGCGGCTTTGGCAGGGCTTGCGATTTTAGGGGCAGGACATACACCCCATCGGGGGCCTTATCGAGAAGCTTTGCAAAACGTGACGGACTGTTTGATGTCAGCCCAACGTTCTGATGGACTTTTTGTGATGACCCATTATGAGCTTGAGATTAAGCCCATGTTTGGGCACGGGTTTGCGTTACTGTTTTTAAATCAAATTTATGGAATGGATCCCAATCCGCAGATTGAAACTGCTATCAAAGAAGCCATTGGGCTTTTGGTGAAAACCCAGCATGCTTCGGGGGGATGGAATTATACCCCTGCTGCTTGGGAAGCGGAATTTGCTGTATCGATTGTCCAAATTCAAGCGTTATTGGCCTCTACCAAAAATGGCTTTGTAATTCCAGCAGTGACATTCGATCAAGCGATTCATTTTATGGATCGAGCCAGACGAAATCAGGGTGGCTTCCAATATCACATTACCGGGAAAGACGATAAGGTCAGCTTCGATATCACAGCTGCGGGACTCCTCATTGATTTATGGGCTCAACAGTTCAATGTGAATAAATTTCATGAGCGTACGCTCTCGCTGTTAGAGCAAGAAGATCATTTTAAAGAGATTCTTTCTTTGCAAGGGAATGTGTTGTTCAGGCATTTTTATTTGGTGCAAGTCTACCATTATTTTGAAACAGAAAAAAAAGAACTTTATTTTGAATCCCTGAAAGACAGGATTTATAAAGATATGAGACAAACAAAGCCAGGCCATTTTTACTGGCAAATGTTAGATCTTTATGACGAAGGGTCTGTGTATGCAACAGCCATGGTCCTTTTAATTTTGGAATCCATAGATGGCGTGCTGCCACTTTTTGAAAGTTTGTAAACAGAAGGGAATGCTCATGAAAAAAACAGGTCTTATGTTTATTCTGTTTCTCTCCTTTTTTAAGTGGAATGTCATAGGTGCTGCCCCACATCATGTGATTGAACAGGGCTGGCAAGAGGTGCGTCAGGTGCGAACACAGCAGGGAGGGGCTATCTGTGATTATGTCAAAGGTCTTTTTCGAGAGGCCGAAAAATTTTCACAGACAGATCCAGTTCATGCATGGCGGCTCTATATCGACATTGAGCGTCAAGTACCCGAAGAACTTGTGAATATTTTTTCTAACGATGAGGAGTCTGCTCGTATCAAAGCTTGGCATGGCATGAAAATATTGCAGCAAACTTTTTTGGGCCAACCAACATCGGAAGGGCAAGCTTTTTCTAAATTCCTTTTAGATGAAATGCGGTCTCTCCATTATAAATTTAATGAATTTTACAGAACGGCGCGTAAAGACTCTTTAAATTCTTATGCGCCTTGGTTTTTTATGGGATTGATTTGGGAACTTTTTCCGTATCTTGCCACGCAAGAGGGGGCTTTTTGGATTCAAAAAATTGCAAATGATTTTGTTACCCAAGGTTATTTTCTGCAAGCCTATGGATTGTATCGACTGGTCCGAGATTATTCTTGGAGTCCTTCGCCAGAAGTTGAAAGAAAAATGCGTTGGATTGAGGGGGGCCATGGGATTCATTTTTTTGAGCAAAAAAGTGTTTCCGCCAAAGAGGGGCTTACACTTTCAGATGGCACTTCTTATCGTTTGATTCCAAAACAAGATGGTTTGTGGAAAACAGACTATGAGCTTCAAATTTCTTTTGCGCAAACCCATGAAGGGGAGAGCAATGTTTCAAGTCGAAAAGTCCAAAAAAAGATTTACGATCTTAAATTATTACCCCATGTTTTTTCATCTCCTATCTATGGCCCGCAACTCGTGCGTATTGTAGATAAAATTGTGCTGGTGCCAGGTGTGGGGGAAGACGCTGTACTGGTGTTTGATCTTTTTGGGAATGTATTAGAAAAAAAACGAATGACGAAAGAATTAAAAGCCACATGGCAGTTAAAAGATCTCAACGACCTGGTGTTTTCCGAGGACTTTATTAAAATTCCTTGTGGGTCATTTTTGATGGGGAATGCGTCTCATGCTTTGAAGGCTGTACCTGTTCATCGCGTGACCATTGTGAGTCCGATTGAAGTCCAACGTTCAGAAGCAACGCAGCTTCAATGGTTTTTGGTGTTGGGAGAGCGCCCTTTTTATTTTAAACAAGAAAACCAATGTCACGAGGAGTATGATCCTATGTTTCAAATTTGTTCAGAATATCCAGCAGAGACCGTTTCTTGGTTTGAGGTGGTGGATCGGTTTATCGCACTGGTCAATGAATTTCAAAAATGGTATCGCTATCGATTGCCGACAGAAGCAGAATGGGAATATTTTTCTCGAGGTGGGTTGGAAGAAAAAGTGTACGCCTACGGGGATGATCCAGAATTATTGCCTGATTACACTTGGTATCGTTCTGAAGGTATGGCCGCCCGGTATGAATGTCATACGCACCCAGTAAAGAATTTAAAACCGAATGGATTTGGATTGTTTGATGTTCATGGCAATGTTTCAGAATGGTGCCAAGATCATGAAATTGCGTATACAACAGATTATGCGATGAACCCTTGCCATGAAACTTCCGATTCATTGATGTCACGGATAACGAGAGGGGGCAGTTATTTGGAAAGTGCCGAGCAATGCGCTGTCCATCACCGCAGGCCCCGTAATCCGCTTAAGAGAGATTCTGATCAAGGTTTTCGTTTGGTGAGAGAACCCCTTTCTCCGGTAGATATGAATTCCTATGTTCCATTGCCGAAGTTCAGAACGAGTGCACGACCTGGAGATTAAAAAAAGATTGTATTTTAAAAAAAGTTCGTGCTAGGGTTTTGATTAAGGTGTTGTTGTGAAATCCTCAATTGCGATTTTACTGAGTATTTGTTTTTTCTTTGTGTTCTGGGTCTTAAAAAGCCATGCGGCTATCCCTTCGGACGTCGAGGCCGTTATTCAACAATTGGATTGGGACATGACGAAGATAGGACCGCGAGGACGTAGAGCCCGTTATGTGGCAGCGATGAAATTGGCCTGTCTGGCGGACCAAGGCAAAGAAGAAAGAGAGAGAGTGCTTACAACGTTAGGACGTCTTTTGGGGCATGAAAATAGTGTTGTCATCACAGCGGTTCAACGCGTGGTTCACAATATTCATGCAGAAGAAGAAATGGATGCCTATCGCCAAAATTTTTTCTTAAGGTATGGAGCCCCCCAGCGTAAAGAAGATATTTTTGAGATTGTCGAAATCCTTTTAAAAAATAAATGGAACGGTATTGAAATTCTTCATGAGTTCTACCCCTCTCGCGAAGATGTAGACTCCCTCAATCAACTTTCAGATTTCTACACCGCTCAAACAAAACTCCCACTGACCATCCGCTTGCGGACGTTTTATGTACATGAACCCAATTTTTGGGAATGGAAAAGAATTTCAATGATTCGTGGTGTTGTCATCACCGATTTTCATGTGGCGCCTTTTGTATCAACACTGAACGTCTGTGAAAAGTGAATCTTCCTTGACATCTCGAAGTCAAAACAAGTAAGTTTGACCCCTATTGAAATTAACTATCAATTTCATAATAAAGCCAGTTCTCATCTTTCTGAGCATTGTTTTTGGAATAGGGGGTGTGGTTGTGTCCTATTCGCAAATGGGGTTTGCCGAAGAGTGGCTTGCTTTTGGCATAGATGAATCTCAAAAAAAGTATTTTTTATCCGTCAGAGATCAGCATTTTGAATTTTCTATTTTGACAGATTATAAAATTTCTGGACCTCAGAACGAACAGCCGCAAGTCATTGAATGGGTACGACTGTACCATCTCGTTCGTCATGCACCAGAAATCTTTTCGGGGGATCATTGGGATCGGATACCTGGCATTTATCAGGATCTATACGCCATGGAACGCCAACCTGAAAAAACATCTTCGTTCTATGATAATCTTGCACGTGCTTGTATGGTTGCGGGCCACCGAGAATGTGTTTTTCGATCGATTGCTTCTGTAAGCAGTCATCCCATTCGATCAAAACTTCATTTGTATTTGGCCTTGAGCGATTCCGACGTGGCATTCGAAAAGTATCATTTAACCCAGGCTTTGATGTTTTCAGGCCGGAAAGATTCTCTCATCAATCAGATTTCACAGGTGTTTATGTTGGCAGCCATAGACGAGCTGATTTTAAAACCCTATTTGAAAGCTTATGATGAAGCGGGGGTATGGCGATATTTGGACATGGAAGGGGTTGGGGGTGACACCTCTTTCGCATATTCAAGGCTTCAAGATATCTATCAATTTGTTTTGAATACGACGAATTATTATCGTGTCTTTTTTGGTGGAGCAAAAAAATTACAAACTGCCTGGGCAGATCAAGAGCAGATATTGGTGGGATATCGTTTTTTGATTCGATATTTTATTTATTTTATGACGGTGGGAGGATTTTCATTCGAAGAATTAACGCATTTGGCTAGAAACAGCAGTGAATGGCAATCTGTGATCGATGAACGCAAGACAGAGGGTTCTCTGGTGCGAATGATGAATTCTTTTTTGACCTTTCAAAGAGAATATCCTCAGGTGTTGGATCGATTTTTGAATTCACGTTTTGTAGAAATTTTACATAAAGATAAAATTTATAAAGATCGTATGCAGAAAGGACGGTATCGATCTTGGCCTTCTTTGAGTACGTTAGGGCTTGAGTTTCCAATAGACTTTGTGGAGCCGGGTATTTCTGTGACGGGGCAGCTTAATTTATTTATTTATGCTACTTTTTTTATGGGGCCTTGGGTTTGTCTCAAAAGTGCTCAAGTTTTAAGTCATGGGAGCCGTGGGTTAAAATATATGCTGGAGGTGCAGCCTTGGCTTTTGCGGCTTTCGCAGAGCCAAACCGCTTTAGGAATGTCATTGAGGGTATTATCCCAGGGAAGTCCCAAGGCTTTGCAGGTTCTGGAACGATATGGATTTGCAACGCTCACCGAAGGAGCGGCAGATGCAGGATTGTCTCATCTTTTTGTGTGGGCACAGCAAAATAAACTGAAAGCGATGTTTATTATGCCTTGTTGGGCTTTTTGGGAGTTTGGTCATCATATTGCACTGCCGATTGGCATCGGTTCATGGATGGATCACAACCGTTCCAGGGACAGTCTTACTGAAGAGTGATATCTTGTTTTATAAATCGAGCCACATCTTTATCCCCATTGGATTGAAGGCACGGGGTTAGAGGTGCCAAGAGTCGATAGGTTGGGAGTGCGCCAGTTGTAATGAGTTTTGCGCTGCCGACTGATATTTCAATTTTGTTCATGCGAAGGTCAACGGATTGGCCTTCGTTCAGCTTATAGAACGCCAGCGTTGTATCGTCTTTCAAAAAGCTTAAATAATATTCTTCCTTGTATCCGGGTCTGGGGTTGAAGTGATTCATTGCAAACGCAAATTGCATGCTATTGATACTTGTTTGAGCTGTTGTTGAATTTGGCTGAGCGATGAGATTCGGAAAATCTTGTTGTGGTAGAGCGACCTCTAAATAAACAACCAATTGTGATCCAGCAGGGGCACTTCCAGATTGGTCGACACAGATTTCAACATGTGCGCTTAGGGGTGTTGCTTGGGGGGTGGGGGTGGGTGTGGTGGTATTATCGGTTGTTGGATTTTCTGAGGTTGTTGTAAACGGGGTTTCGTTTTTTGCAGCCGGGGGTGCACACCTAAACGTTAAAAGTCCTATGCACAGAATACCCCCCATGAGTAATAATTTTTTACATTGAACAACCGCCATAAACCTTCCTTGATATTTTCTGAATTATTTCACAACAAACGTTCTATCATCAGTATAACAGCAGATTTTTAAGATGGAAGCCCTTTTCTTTCAATTTTTAAGATTTTTTTGAAACAATTAAAATTTAATGAAAATATTGAGGTTGAGCGGTGGATTAAATTCGTTGCGCCTGCCAAAAATCTTAAGTAGTCTATTTTTTATTAAATGTTTACTGCTATTTGGGTGTAGATGATGGAAAAAATAAGAATTGCCATTATAGGTGTTGGAAATTGTGCCAGTTCGCTTATCCAAGGAATTTATTATTATTCTCAAGGTTCAGGGCGTGAGGTCATTGGACTGATGCATCCGGTCATGGGTGACTTTCGAGCCTGCGATATTGAAGTGGTTGCGGCCTTTGATGTGGATGATCGCAAAATCGGAAAAGATGTTTCACAAGCTATTTTTGCCCCCCCCAATTGTACGGCTGTTTTTTGCAAAGATATCCCTTGGATGAAGGTTCCCGTTCGAATGGGAAAGATATTGGATGGGGTTTCTGAGCATATGAAAGACTATTCGGTGGATCGAAGTTTTGTGGTAAGTGCAGCGAAACAATCTTGCCAAGAAGAAGTTGTCCAAATTTTAAAATCATCTCGGGCGGAAATTTTATTAAATTATTTACCGGTAGGGTCAGAACAGGCCACCCGATTTTATGCAACATGTGCTTTGGAAGCGAATGTGGGGTTTATTAATAATATGCCGGTTTTTATTGCGAGTTCTCCAGAATGGGCAATGAAATTTAAAGAACGAGGATTACCAATTGTGGGCGATGACATTAAAGCGCAGTGTGGGGCAACCATCACCCATCGGACTCTTGTTAATTTGTTTCAGAAGCGAGGGGTTAAGTTGGATCGCACGTATCAGTTAAATACCGGGGGCAATACAGATTTTTTGAATATGCTCAATCGCGCGAGACTTTCTTCGAAGAAAAAATCAAAAACAGAAGCGGTGCAATCCATTGCGGTGGAGCGTTTGGTGGATGAAAATATTCATGTTGGGCCCAGCGATTATGTTCCTTGGCAAAATGATAATAAAATTGCGTTCATTCGGATGGAAGGGCGGTTGTTTGGAGACGTGCCCATGAATTTGGAACTTCGTTTGTCTGTTGAAGATTCTCCGAATTCAGCGGGGGTGGTGATTGATGCGATTCGGTGTTGTAAGCTTGCCTTGATGCGAGGGGAAGCGGGTGTGTTAGAGGGGCCGAGCGCTTATTTTATGAAACATCCTCCAAGGCAGTTTCCAGATGATATTGCTTATCAAATGACCGAAGACTTCATTTTCAAAACGAAGGGTTGTTAAAACAGCTCCGAAGGTACAAATAGGCTTGTTTTTATTGCCCAGTTTGATTTATAAACATTTTTTATTTAAGTGGGACCGTAGTTCAGTTGGCCAAAGGGCGCGAAGGCGCCCGATATAATGAGTGCTAACCAACTGAGCGAGGGCCTTAAATGGAAGTGGGACCGTAGTTCAGTTGGTTAGAACGCCTGCCTGTCACGCAGGAGGTCGCGAGTTCGAGTCTCGTCGGTCCCGCCACATTTTTTCACGAACTTTTGACCTCCGCTGTGACAATTTTCCCGCGAAAATATTAGGTTTTTTTGGTGTTCGTCTAGCGCACGGTCGGGATATGCGGACGAGACTAGAACTTCGTGGGAACCTATTCCATTTTCAGTTGTATTTCTAAGTAAGACGATACTACAGGTATCTTATGATGGATGATCTATTTCTGGTTGAACAAGTAAAGCAGGGAAACAAAAATGCGTATCGGTTTCTTATTTTGCGTTATCAGAGGCCGTTATTTAAGTTCCTATCTGGTTTTGGATTCCCTCCGCAAAACATTGAAGACTTAGCGCAGGAGGCTTTTTTGAAGTGCTATCATTCAATTGCAAGTTTTGATTCGAACAAGGGTTCATTTTCATCATGGCTATTTATTATTGCAAAGCACTTAGCCCTAAACGAAGTAAAAAGAAAATATCGGACAAATGAGCAGCCGATGGAACGGCTTGAGCAGGTTGTTGCTGTATCTGAAGCTGTAAGTCTCGGAGATCAAATTTCAAAAAAGGAAAAAGTGCAAAGACTTCGAGAAGCGATAGCAGTGCTTCCCTTAGTCTTTCAAAATGCGATTCATTTATGCTGTATTGATGAGCTAGAGCTCGAAGACGCGGCTGCAATAGAAAATGTTGCTATTGGCACAATGAAATCTCGAATTTTTCGCGGAAAAAATCTTCTTAGAAAAAAACTTATAACTGAGGGGGTTATATGAAAGAAAATTTATTATTCGATTGTAATTTGGTACAGGAAGAGATTGCATGGAATAAAAAACTGAGTAGGGCTCATCAATTGCATATTCTTTCATGTCAGTCTTGTAATGCCATTGCCTCCGAATTTTCTGAACTGAATTCGTTATTAGAAAGCTTGGATCAGAAAGTTCCGAGTAATTTTGTGGATCGAATCATGCATAAAATCAACGATCCGAATGAATTACATGAAAAAAGTAGGTTCATAGGAATTCAGACCATATTCACTAAGCTATTTCAGGTGCCTGCTATGCAAGTCGGGTTTGTAACTGCAAGTCTTATGTTTGCGCTTGGAAACGTGTATCGGTTTGTCTTGTCTATAGTGATCCCATCGATTGCATAAGTGTGGGAACCTATTGCTCTCCCGAGTTGTATTTCTATATGAACAACAAACTCTTGAAAGGAGACTTAAAATGAATCAATCAATAAAACAAAACAAACCGAGGAAGCCATGGCTAGCATTGGTATTAGGCATGATCATGCCTGGATTAGGGCATGTCTATACTGGACAGCTTATGAAAGGAGTGCCATTTTTTCTCATGTTTTCTTTTCTTATTCCTGCGTCAATACTTCTGGGACTTTATGCGCCAGATTCTGCCTTATCCGCCATCGTGTTCCTAGGCGTTCTGATGGCCCTTGCAGTCTATATTTTTTCAATCGTTGATGCTTTTAAATCAGCGCGCATGCTTTCTTATACCTATGCCGTACAATCCTATAATAAAGCTTATGTATATGTTGCCTTGTTTTTCTTTGGGTACTTCTTTGTTTTGAGTGCGTTTACCTCATACTGTAAGGATCAGTTATTAGAGGCGTATAAAGTTCCGACCAAGAGCATGATTCCAGCTCTGTTACCTGGGGACCATTTTTTTGTTGATAAACGTATTAACTGTCCAGGGTGTAAATACAAAGTTCAGCGAGGAGATCTGGCGATCTTTGTCTATCCAAACAATCGAAACAGTGTCTATATCAAACGCATCATTGGCCTTCCAGGTGATACGATAGAGGGGAGGAGAGATGAAATCTTTGTAAATGGAAAATCGATTCGAGGAGAAAAGGTGACCTCTTTAGATGCTCCCGATATGAATAAGTTACTTGAAGATTACATTGCCTATCTTGAGCGAGGCAACAGTGCCAGCTATGTGGTTCTCTGGAAGAAGGACATGAAACAAGAAAGTTTTTCTGTTGTTGTTCCTGATGGACAGGTTTTCGTTTTGGGTGACAATCGGAATGATGCGCATGATTCAAGGCATTTCGGGACGGTTCCTTTGAGAGATGTAACTGCCAAGGCGAAACAAATTTGGTTTTCCAGATCTTCTGAAACCGGTATACGTTGGCGTCGTTTTGGTAAATTGCTGTCGGGTAATTAAAAAAATATCATTGACTTCCAGGGTAGCGATAATTTGTTATCCTGGAAGTTTTTTCACAAAAAAACTTATGGTATTTTCTTGGTTGATATAATTCCCAACTTTCTAAGTTTCTCGACATCCACCAACCGATCCTGGTGTTCTTTTTCTTTCTCTCTTAAATAGGCGCCATATTTGTAGACATCATTATCAAATCGTTCAAGAATGGCCGCTCTAACGCGTCTCAGATGTTCAATGGGGTCTTCTCCTTGACGTATTGCTAGTTGAGATTTTTGTTTTTTTGCTTTCATATAGTTTCCTCTAAAAGTTGTGCTGGTGTTGTAATAATTGGCGTTGATAAATCCATGCGAGCATTCATAATTTTAAGTTGTCTGAATTTATTTACATTCGCCAAATGTTTCAAATTCCATGTTAGCAAATAATCGACATGATAGAAAGCGCAAATTGCCAGATGAATTGCATCTCCACGAAAACGTTGGATATTTTCCTTCGGCGCTAAATAGTGCTCAATATAATATTGGGCAATGTTGTCTACTGAGTCGTTTCCTGGCAAAACTGCAATGGATTTTACGAGCTTAACGGCTTCTGGCTGATGCAAATAACCTCCATCTTCCAGTTCGCCGACAACAGCCTCCGATGTGCATACGTAAAAATCCTGTTTTCTTTTTTCCCACCATTGACGGGTAGCGTTACGCATCCATTGAATTTCAGGTCTTGTGTCAAAATAAAAACTGATAACGTTGGTATCCAAATATGCAATATCTTTGGGACGTTTTTCTTCTTTAGCTTTCATCAAATAAAACAATATCGCATTCATCTTGCCGAAATCAACAGATCGATCATGCTTGATTAAGTATTCTTTTGATCATTTGAGGGTGCCATTTTCCACCCTTACGCCTTGTAATATCTTGGAGGTATAATTCATAGCAGATCTGTCTGAAGGATTGTCCTGCTGTGTGAAGATTTCGGATTAGATCTATGGTTTTTTGTTTATTTTTATCTTTGCATCTTTTTCCGTGGTAAATCTGATAGCCGAAAGGCTGATTGGGGTTCTTGCCAACGTTATCATGTTTTGGTCTTAGGGAAATTTTATATTGCTTGAGCAGGCCCAGCACGAATGATTTTGAATGGTTGAAACTATGGGCGACGAGATGCAGATAATCCTTGATTGTTGTATAAAAAACCCAAAAGAGCTGGATCATCGAGAGGGGTGGAAAAGAAAAAGTCAATGTTTCTAAGAACCTGGTGGTGTTCGCGTAGCGCGCGTCCTGGGCCGCCACACCGCGCGCTACGCGAACACCTGGAGAAACTGACTTTATGTTTGAATTTGGATATGACCATGCATTTTCACGATGGATATCATGTGAACAGTATGAGCGTTTTAAAAAATTAGGATTTTCTACTCAGTCTGAACATGTCGTTGAACACGAAGGTGGGCAACTGTGTCGATTTTTAGCCATCGGGGATAAGAAATATCTTGAATTTGTGGAAATTAAAAATGATGACGTTTTTTTGAAAACGCAAAAAGAAATTGGCCAACAGCCATATCCGACAGGCGTGTCTTTTCGAGTGAACAAAAATCTAAAGAATTTCTTCACTAAAAAAGAAGCCTCTTTTAAGAAATACGATATTCAATACGTACATAAAAACTATGATTGGAAAAATAATTCGACGGCATCTCTCCCGGGTTGGAATTTTATTTTTTTTAGGAAACCTTTGTATCCTGGGATTGAAATTTGGTTTACAGAGTATGAAACGGACCCCGTTTTGGGAGAGCGAAAAAGTCGTTTAAGCTTAAAACATGACAATGAGTGCACCCATGTTTTAGGTATTGTTTTATGGGATCGGTCACAAAAATTGGGTCCTATTTTAGAAGAGCTTCTTGAGCGTAAAAATCATCATGGCGAGATAACGCTTCATGATCAAAGTAAAAT
The DNA here is from genome assembly GCA_016198185.1 of Deltaproteobacteria bacterium. GTDB lineage: Bacteria > Bdellovibrionota > JACOXK01 > 2-02-FULL-40-11 > 2-02-FULL-40-11 > JACQJD01. The sequence goes on along the minus strand of JACQJD010000046.1, from coordinate 44,169 downwards.
CTGGATCACTGATACAGCGCGTGCAACATTGGGAGATGTTTCTTACAAAAAAGAGTCTCCTTTTTTGGCAGTGGTCTTAAAGACAGAAAATCTCGAATATTTCAAAAACAATACCGAATGCACATTGATGGAATTTTTTGGTAAACAAGCCTATCGCATTGAACAACATTCCAAAGCCTACGATGTTATTGTGACAGCCTAAGTTGTTTTTCAAGCTCTGGATAAAAATTCGATTGTTTAATACTTCATAGCGCGTCTTGATTCCCCTTGACAATGACTATGTTTTATATACAATTGACTATAAAATATATACATATATGAGCACTGCGTTAGATACATTATTTTCTTCAAAAACGAGGGTTAAGCTTTTGTCCTTGTTTGTCATGTCTCCTGAAAAATCCTTTTATCAAAGAGAGCTGGAGCGCCTTTTAGGGGTTCCGATTCGGGCTATTCAGCAAGAGATTGAAAAGCTTGTCAGTATCGGTTTTCTAGCCTCTACCCGGTCTGGGAATAGGGTCTATTTTAAGGCGAACCAAGACTTCATGCTTTTTAATGAATTAAAGAAAATCATCCTTAAAACAGAAGCCATTGGGGGACTTATTCAAGAGCATCTGATGAAGTTGGGGAAGGTTAGGTTTTCATTTATATTTGGCTCATTGGCGACAGGTAAAGATATGCCCCAAAGTGATATCGATCTCATGATTATAGGCTCTGTAGGGGCAAAGCTTTTGTCATCAACGACGCAAAAGATATCAGAAAAAACAGGGCGAGAAATCAACGCCCATTTGTATTCTGAAAAAGAGTTTTTGGATAAATTTAAGAAGTCTGATAATTTCGTTAGACAGGTTGCCTTAGGTAAGAAAGTTTATTTAATAGGGAAGGAAGATGAGTTTAAAAGATTTATTAAATAAAGGCGTTCTTAAAACACATCAAACGACTGAAAAGGAAATCTATGATCTTTTTAGTATCGTTGACAGAGACCTGGAAGATGCTGCCATTAAAGATTTAAGTGCGGATCGACGTTTTGCGATCATTTACAATGCTGCTCTTCAAACGGTAACAGCTCTGCTACATTGTGAGGGATACCGAATCAGTGGTTATGGGCATCATGCCAATACGTTTCTCTTTTTACGTCATTACAATAAGGGCGAGTTTAAAGATGAGGCCATCTATTTTGATTAGTGTCGAAATAAAAGAAATTTGACTGACTATGATTATGCTGGTTCAATCTCAAATACAGAGTGTGAAGAGTTTTTAGAAGAGACAAAACAGTTTATTGAGAAGATTAAGCAGATTCTTATAAAAAAGCATACCAAGTTTTACAGTGGATAGGCGTATGCACATTATATTATTGAGTTGAGAAGAAAAAACGTAGATTTAACGCGGCCTTAGAGATTTCGACCAGCGCGCGTCCTGGGCCGCCACACCGCGCGCTACGCGAACACCTGACCAAAGCAATAGGTTACCCTCATAGGTACATATCGAAAAATTCGGTCTCCATGGGCCAACAGCAAGGGCTTAAATACGAGGCCGATTGCCATAGTCTGGCTGGTAGAAACAGGGGCTTTTTTGAGATTTTTTGGGAGGGGGGAAGGATAGTTAGATTGAACTTCATCATTCCACAGTCTGAATTTTCAGTGGAAGCAGGCTCTCCAATTTCGGTAATTTTCCACAAAATCAGGAGTTGTTAACGATGTTTTTTCTTATGTTATTTTCCCGTTCGCATGAGATCTATTTTTCTGAAAAATTCTATCAACAATTTCCATGTTTCGTTAAAGTCTAGCTTATTTTCAAGAATACGCACGCCTGGCCAAGCATGAGTGAGAAACGTTATATCGAGCTGACTGGCCTCATTCACGAATGATTCTGGAAGAATGCTTCCCCGGTTCTTAAATGTATTTTCAATGGCTCGTATAAGCTCATATTGATTTTGACAACGTGGAAAAAGATAAATTAAATCGTAAATATCTTTTGCCCGAGAGTTTGTAGAACCTCGATCAAAGAAGGTCTGAATTTTTTCAGCAACAATATATTCGATAGGATAGATTTTCCAGGTAATGGGTTCTTCATATTCTAAAACCGAAGGCATGAGTTGATTCTGTGGCTTTGTTGGGAGCTTATCGCTAAAACCAACATCAATGTGAATTCGTGAGAGTTTATGAATCTTTTTAAGATCAGGTTCTCCGATTTGGAAAGCAAAATCAAAACGATAAGCCCCATACTCTCCCTGTTCGGTTAGTTCTTGAACTTGAACATCACCAAACCACAGACCGTCATCCAAATCCCTCTCTAAAGCCTTACAGACAAAATCTCTTAATTTATCTTTGGAAATGGCCGTGGCCAAGGCATCCGCATCCCTTGTGAAACGCAGACTCTCATAATTTTTGAGAAGTACAAAGCCTCCCTTAAATATAAGATGCTCAGCTAAATCTTTATTTTGTGATAACCGAGCAATGGCACGTTCTAAGGCAACGATAATTCGAACCTCGTTAATATTGAAACGAGGATCTTTTTTCACAAGGGTTTTCATAGAACGATGTATTTGTTTTTCCTTTTCGCGATTCATGACGTCAATACCTCAATATAAGAATAAATTCTGTGTTGGACACCCATCTTTTTAGCCACATCGTATACATTGCTCAGTTTCACTTTTTTTTCTGATAGTGCCTGTTTCAGTGCAAGAAGTGCCACTTGGCTGCCGATCCATCTCTTGTATATCAGACACTCAACAAGAGTACGCTCTAGGTTTGTAATCCAGTAGTCTTTTGTTTTTACAATCCCAATTTTCCATAGGGGATTACGAGATCGAATAAGCTTTAAATCCTTTGATGATACACGTTTACGTTGAGGAACAAGGACCCATGTCTTTTTAGGAATTTGATCTGTCACATGGTAATAGTCTAGTGCTGACAAAAGACATATCGCTGACGGCATTCCGCACCGAAGTGTGGCAACTCTATAAAGTTCTTCAGGGGTGCCTTGATCAACTCCACTCACTTGATAAACCCCCCGGCTTAGGCGTTCCAGCGCTCCAGATTTGACCATGCGAGTAAGATAGACCTTGCTTAAGCCACAAGCCAAAGCCTCTTTCACTAAGAAGGGCCTATTTAAAAGCTTTTTAGGTATAGATTTCTTCATTGAAACTATTTTGACTCAAAATAATATTTGTGTCAAGTTTGTTTCATACGCCTATATTTTCGTTATTTTTGCAATTGGGATCAATTGAAACATTTTTTGGTTATGGTATTGTACTTCAATGCACGATTTTGGTTTTCTGATTAGTTTATCCTCTATTCTTATTGGCGGATTTATCCAGTAAAAAAATGAAAAAAACAATCAAGCTTAAACTTCAAAAAACAGCACAAGTAAAACCGACGAAACCATTTGCTTTTGACCCCACTTTTCATAAACCCGACCATTTCACTTCAGGCGATAATTACTGGGAGCCAGGCATTCGCTGGCAAACTTGGAATTGGCGGAAAAAATGTCTTGGTATCAAATTTTCCAGCAAAGGAACTATCGCAAATCCGCTTATCGAGATTAAGGTTTACGCAAAGGAGAAATTATTAGCAGAATTCGTAGACTCACTCATCGAAGAAATTCAATATCGCTATAACTTTAATCTCGACCTTGAGGATTTCTACAAAAGCTTTAGCAAAGATTCCGTTCTTGGCCCTATTTTTAAAAAATGGCGCGGTATGCGCCCCGGACATCCAAGTTCACTTTATGAGTATTTGATTATTGGGATTGTCTTGCAAAATGCTTCGGTGCGTCGATCCGTTCAAATGTTCAAGGCACTTTTGGAAAATTACGGGACTTTGCTGGAATTTGACGACAAAAAACTCTGGTGTTTTTGGAGTCCGGGAAGATTGCAAAATGTAAGCATAGATGATTTACGCACTCTCAAAGTTGGTTATCGCGCTAAATCAATTAGAAAAATGGATGATAATTTTTCGCAGGGCCTAATTGACGAATACAAATTGAGAAAACAAGACCGCGAAGCACAAATGACAGAATTGCTGAAATTGTATGGCGTTGGCCCTGCAACTGTATGGTATTTGCTCTTTGACGTTTTTCACCATTTGGACTTTTTCAACCATGTTTCGCCGTGGGAACAGAAAATTTACTCCAAACTTTTCTTCAATCGGAATCCTGAAAATCCTGTTCCAGTCTCACAACTTCTCAAACATTTTGAGCGATACGGGAAATACAAACAGCTTGCTGTACATTATATTTGGGAGGATTTGTGGTGGAAGCGGAAGCATGAGCATATTCCGTGGTTAGAAAAAGAAATCAGAATTTGATTATTGTTTTGGCTCACTCTCTTTAAAATATTTTTCTCAATAACTATCTTCTTGAAGGTTGTTACACGTACTTTAATTTTCCAAACGATCTGCCTAGACTTTGGAATGGGAGCGATATTCAAGGTTACATCTTAACTTTAAGCTGAAAAAATAAGTAACGATAAATTCTAGGGTGTCAATTTACGGTGAAAGAGTGTCTTTTTTGAAAAAAAATAAAGGGCGTGGAATGAAAAAACCTTTTAAAAAAGGTGGGAATGGGCTGCCAGAGTTGGCAGCCCAAAAGTGTGATTATCTCTTGTAAATGGTGTCGAGCCACTTTTGCATTTGGACGTTTGAGCAGGTAAGCTGGCACCGATATAGAACAGTGAAATTTTAAGAGCACTGTATGGACAATTAAATCTAATGTTGATCAGTATTCCCCACAGTTTTTTGCCATTAAAGAGATGGCGTAGCCGAGAGCCCGTCAGCCGGATCTGCGGCCACATCGTCGCCAGAACCCGTGCCTTCGACATCTGCTTCAAGGCCGGCGTCAGCCTCAGCATCAGGGGGGGCGGTGCTTGTACCGATCTCGTTTCCAAGCGTTGATTCCAAAAGGGTGGTGCTGTCTCCCATATCAATCTGTACGCCCGCATCGGATGTGAGCTCCTGGTCAACTATATCGGCGGTTGTGGCCGCATCGGCGTCAATGAGACCACCTTCGGCGCTTGTATCAAGCGAGACATCAGTATCAACTGTGGGCGTGCCGCCCGTTGTATCTACGGTGGCATCAGCCTCGATGATGCTTCTGTCGTTATCCGGAGCCGTTGGCTCGGAAACCCCTTCATCCGAAGGGCCGGTTTCAATGGTTGTGCCTGCTTCGAGTCCACTTGTCACATCATCCAAATTTGCTCCGCTTGATTCTGAGGGTTCGGAGACTGGCTCTTGTTCTGGCGCGCCGCCAGGCGTACCGGTGTCCGACGCCGAACCCAAGGCAGAAGCACCTGGTCCCGGGACCACAGCCTTCACAGACGTGTCCATGCCCGGACTTAAATTGGCTCCTGGAATTTTATCTTCTCCGCTTTCAGATGACAGAGGACGACTTCCTTCTTCCATTCCGCCGACAGCCAAGTCTATTGCCGTTTCTCTTGGATCCACATTATTGGCAAAAGTTAATGATGTTAGCCCGATAGTAAAAAAAAATGTGATGAAATAAACTGAAATTCGGTTTTTCATAGAGAGAATATAACCTCCATACCGGCAATATGCCGGTCGCGCTCGTAGAAATCGTTATCATTGTTAGAATTGATGTAACGGTAAAGGCCTCTTGTCGCAAAGTTCGGTTTCCAGTGGTAGGTCAGCGCGGTGTACGCGTCCGTACGCATGTCCCGACGTTCATTGAGATCCAACACCGAAAGAGACGAAAACTCAGGATACGTACCATAGTCGAATCCCGTTGAGCCGTCTAAGTCTATCGGGCCAAGAAAATCCAAAGGCGCGTGAATACCAAGCCGGGTGAGCGACCCTTTACGGTTAAAATTCTCGCCCCGTGTATTGGCAAGACTGATTTCCTGTTTCGCGAAAAAATGCGTTCTAAAGTCTTTGGCGAGGAAAAATGTTTGAACGATTCCCAAGCCTTCGCGAAAGCCGTCACGCGAAGTCACCGGTGGGTTGGAGCCATCAGGTCCATAATTGGAATAAGACAACCTCCCATAAAATCTTGTTCTTGTTTTTTTCCAAAAGGAAGTGTCCATGCTCAAAAGAAAGCGATTGATGACAGCAAAGAGATCGCTCCTCAGAAAATTTGCCTTAAAATCATATCGTCCGCCGATGAGAGCCGCGCGGTCTCCAAAAAACACACGTTTTTTGGCATCTAGCGCGACACCTTGAGACGTAAAATCCACATCATCTGTCCCTTTATCATGTAGGAGCGTTTGTCCTACATAGATCACATCTAGCCGGAATTCTTTTTTGAGTATCAAAGGATATCCAACATTTAAATTAATCGGAAAATCCATGCCGTCTTTTTTTGACTGGGATGAAAGATTCTCTGCATTGGGAATAAGAAGAGGGTTGCTGTCATAATAGGCACCGATCTTGCCTAGAAGATAAGGTTTCTTTCTGACGGGTTTTTCCACCTTCTTGCCGCCACGCTTAACACGCGTAAGCTGTGCTTGGGCCCAATGGCGGTATTTTTCTGATGTGCTGTGTTTTACCACCCAGCGAAGCTCCTTGACAGCCTGATCAGGCTGCTTGTCGCGGGCATAAGCCAATCCTAAAAAAAGACGTGTGGGAACATGATTCGGATTTTTGGAAAGGATTTTCTTATATTCGGCGATGGCTTCCTTGCGACGACTCAGCCTGTCGAGCGTCAGTGCGCGATACCGCAGGATCAGCGGATCATTCGGATATTTTTTGATAAGCTTATCCAAAGTATTTAGAGCTTTGCCGAATTCCCGTTTTTTAAAATGTTTCGAAAAATCACTTGCGAGAAATTCTTCCTTGGAAATCAGAAAATGGTTTTCTTTGGCAAATGCGAGAGGAATAGATAACTCTGGCAGATGACCTAGGAAGAAAACGAAGGGAAGAAAAATGGAAAGAACCACAACAATTTTATTTTTCAAATGACCCTCTCATTTTTTTGTTCATAAACGCATAGAAGCATTGATCACTGATTTAGTATGTCATAAACCCCCGATTTCAGCAAAGATGACGCGTGGAGGATAAGAAAAAGTCCAAAAGAGCCAGATCATCGAGAGGGGTGGAAAAGAAAAAGTCAATGTTTCTAAGGATTTGGTGGTGTTCGCGTAGCGTGCATCAAATACCAGGTGAAAAATAAACTTACGATGCCTACGATAAAGCAAACCATTCTAGGGTGAGGATAGAGGCTTAAAAAAAGTTGACCGCCACCTTCTCCAAGACTTCCCGCAAGCAGCAGCGAAGAGACATATTGACCTCGCATACTGGGATGAGCAAGCTTGGCTAAAGAGCGAGCTCCCGTCGGGGAAAGAATCAATTCTCCTAAGCTAAATACAACCACTGCCAAAAAAATAAAAAACAAAGAAGGTGCACAGGCAATAATTACCATGCCAATGGAGGATAGAACCATTCCCTGTTGCAAGCGTACGTGATCTCTGGACATGTCTTTTAATTTTTGAATGAAAATAAAATAACCCAGGATGCATGTAACGGCATTGAGTCCTATCCACAGATTGCCATTGATTTTTTCATTAATGGATACCGCAATTGCAGGAATGCCACTCATGAGCATTGTATACATGGCCCATTCGCATGAGAGTAAAATTAATATTTTAAGCGCAGGGGCATGTTTTAAAATGTGAGTTAAAGATCTAAAAAAATTTGGATGAACTTCATCAGCTGCCATTCTTGTAATGGGATCTAAGTTTTTTACCATTAAGATCAGGCTGACACATGCGGGGATAAAAAAAAGAAGTGTATACAGCGAAAGATAAGGCCATGCTAAAAGCGATGCCACCGCAGCTGCAATATTAATTCCTAAAAATTGATATAGAAAATTTTGTTTTTCTTCATGGTGTTGTTGCCCATCTGCAAGAATTTTATTAAAAACAGGCGCTAATATACCACCGCCCATCCCTGCGCCCAATCCGCACAGTAAAAATAACCAACGATGTGATACAAAACACAGCGAGATTATAAAGAAAGCTTGTAATATAAATCCACCCAAAAGTGCCTGTTTTAAATGGGCTCGATCTACATAATATCCAATGATGACAGGTAGGCCTCTTAAGGGAATAATATGAATGGCAAAGAAAAAGGCTAAATCTGAAAGGCTGAGCATCTCCGCACGATGCACGAGCAGGATAATGTTGGGAACAATGGCAAAATAAAGAAGTTTATCTAGAAATTGCAGTATCAATGCTAATTGCGATGGTTTTCTCATGAAGAAATTTCTATGCTTAAGCTCTCGAGTGCACTCTTTACATGTTCTTTCGCAATGTGAGGTGTGTCCCCTTTGCAAATAAGGTATCCTAATCGTTCAGCATTTTCAGTTGGTGGAAAAACGCATTCACCTATTTTATGAAAGAGAGCATGTTTGACCATGCCTGCCTGTTGAGAGAGATTTTCCCATCCCGCTACTTTTAGCAATCGCCCCTTTGTGGGTGCCAATAAGAAAGAAATGGCCGTTGCGCAGAGTGCTTGTGAAGAGGGAAATGGATAGGGCTCTTCCAGAGCCCAACAGATATGGGCGTCATGCATATTCATCCCAAAAGAAATTCGAAGTAAATCAGTAGAGATCATGTCACCCCCAATGCGCGGATTTATTTCAATGAGAAAATAGTGTCCGGAAGTTGACAATTTTAATTCAACATGCGCAGGCCCATCCGAATAACCAATAGCTGTGAGTGCGGAAACAGCAAAATGAATGATTTCAGGAATCTCTTCTTTAAAAAGGGCCGTTGGAACAACATGGAGCGTCTCTACAAAACACGGAGGCGGTGTGGTGTGTTTTTCTGTCACGCTTGCAAATTTGACCTGTGAATCCCACATAAAAATCTCCACGCTAAATTCCTGACCGTCTATAAACTCCTCAATCAAAAATTCTCCATTCACCGGATACCCATAATTTGTCTTCACCGTTGAAAGCAGGTTAACTTCTTCTAGCAATGATGTTTCAGTGTTATGCAATGTCACATGTGCGCTTCCTGCGCCATCGGCAGGTTTAAGAATAACCGGATAGCCAAGCGCATGGGCTGCTGCACGGGCTTCTTTTTCTGTGCGTACTTTAATGGATTGAGGTGTTTGAATGTTTTTTTCTTTGCAAACTTTTCGGCCTATGTCTTTGTATCTCCCCGCCATAATTGCTTCATAGGGAGCAGCACGAAAACCTAGAGAGCCCGCTAGGCGAGATGCGGTGTGCGTATTTTCATCCATAGCTGGCAGAATGGCCTTAATTTTTGAAAAATGTTGATTAGCTTTGAGTGTGTTGACAAGGGTTTTGAAATCTTCAAAGTCTACAACGATTTTATCTGTCAAAAGATGGGCATATCCTCGTTCTTGTGGATTTTCTTCTCGTTGTGTCAATACGAGAAGTTCATGCCCTCTTTTTTTGACAGCTTCGATGTACCCTAAGCCACCAAAGCCGGGTTCCAGTAACACAATCGTCTTGTGGCCTCCTTAATGAGCTCTAACTTATTAATCAATTTTTTGGAAAAAGCGAGTTAAAAAGAGATAGCCAAAAAAGTCATTATCATGATTCAGAGGCAGTTACACTGATCATGAAGATTTAATGAAGAGCAGCAGCAGCTGCAACATCTTGAGGTCTGAGATTTCTGAAGAAATTCGGGGGATGAAAATTCGGGAAAATTCGGGGGGGAAATTCGGGGGACACAATACTTATCTCTAACTGTCATTTTTGCCTCCTTCTTTTGGTTTAGATGAAAAATTAACTTTAAGGGGGAGGCTATTTTTTCTCTACATAATTCTGAGTTTTTACTAAAAAATCTTCTTATTTTACTCACTTATTTTAACCTCATTTTTATGCCATGAGTTAAGCTACAGAAAAGACTTTCCAGTACGTATGGCTTTACATCGTATTGCAACCTATTGCTTATCTTCTCACCTCAAAACTGGGGTAAGGCCAGTTTATCCATCGTGGGTTAAAACTTTACAAAGATAACTAAAAGTGTTACTTTTGTAAAGTGACTGCCAAGCTAAAAAAGAACCTTGATTTATGGATTCGGAAACTTCAGGCGGAGGGAAGGTATTTTTTTACGACAAAAGATGCTGTTTTAGCCTTAAAAAAGAGTACTGTAGCCGTTCGAGCATCTGTTCGTCGCTTCAAATCCAAAGGATTTATTGTCTCTCCAGTTCGTGGATTTCATATCATTATACCTCCGGAGTATCAAAGCCTGGGGTGTCTCCCGCCAGAACAATTCATTCCAGATTTAATGAATTTTCTCAAACAGCCATACTATGTGGGATTATTAACGGCGGCCCAGTTTCATGGGGCGAGTCATCAAAAGCCACAAGAATTTCAAGTAGTTGTTCCAAAAAACAGAAAAAAAATAAAATGTGGATCAGTTCTAATACATTTCATTGCAAGACAATTTGTTAAAGATATTCCAAAACTTGATATTAAAACGCCTCGTGGATTTGTGGCGATTTCCTCTCCTGAGGCAACCGCATTGGATCTTGTCTCATATCCTCAATATGTAGGGGGGCTCAATAATGTTGTAACGATTCTTTATGAATTACTAGAAAAAATGGACGCACAAAAAATGATTTTAGCCACCCAGTTTGTGTCAGAATTATCTTCTCTTCAAAGGCTGGGATTTTTATTCGATTCCATTTTAAAGAAAAAAAAGTTTGCCTTGCCCCTTTTTAATGTCATAAAAAAGAGAGTAAAAGCATTTGTTCCCTTGGTCCCTTCAGCTTCTAAAAAAGGGGCCAAGCCTAATGATAAATGGAAAATACTGATAAATATGAAAATAGAGGCTGATCTATGATTCCTAAAGATTTCATTACAGAGTGGCGAAAATTTACACCTTGGGTATCCGATGCACAGGTTGAACAGGATTTAATTGTTTCTCGAGCTTTAATTGAAATTTATAAACATCCCGAACTTTCAAAAACATTTGCTTTTAGGGGAGGGACTGCTCTTTCCAAGCTATATTTAAAAAAGAGTGCACGCTATTCCGAGGATATTGATCTTGTTCAAATAAAATCAGAACCCATTGGTCTCCCGCTTACTGCTTTAAGGGCGGTATTGGATCCATGGCTGGGAACCCCTCAAAGAAATCACAAAAAAGGAACAGTAAATTTGATTTATCGCTTTAACTCAGAAGGACCTCCAATTGTGCCTCTGAGGCTTAAAATTGAAATGAATTGCCGTGAACATTTTTCGGTTTTTGGATTTATGAAATATCCTTTGAGTGTTCAGTCACGTTGGTATCAAGGAAAGGTTGATGTTTTGACTTATTCACTGGAGGAGCTTTTGGGAACGAAATTACGCGCGCTTTATCAACGAAGAAAAGGGCGAGATCTTTTTGATTTATGGGCAGGATTAACCATGGGAAAGGCAATGCCAGATAAAATTAATTTAGCATTTCAAAAATATTTAAATTTTCAAAAAGTAAAGATTTCACAAAAAGATTTTATCGAAAACTTAGACAAGAAAATGAATTCTTTAGATTTTCTAAAAGATATCGATGGCCTTATTTTACCCTCTGTCAAGTATGATCCAAAAATGGCTGTGCAAGTCGTTAAAGATCAGCTCATTTCCAGATTGGAATAAATTGCATGCCAGCAAAATTCGAGGGACACAATACTTATCTCTTAATCCCACTCTTTTTTAGCATTAAAAAAACGCATGGCAAGAATTCCAAGAGTCGTGGCAAAGGGGATGCCACATCATATTACACAGCGCGGTAATCGGAATCCCCCGATTTCAGCAAAGATGAATTAAGTATCGTGTCCCCAGAATTTCCCCCCAGAATTTTTCAGAATTTTTTTAAATAGGAAAATTAAAAATGGATTAAAAAATTATTAAAAACACAAACAAAAAACTTTTCTTTTTCTTTGTGCTTAGGGTATAATTGCTCATATCCCTTGAAAATGAGTTGTTTATATGAATTTTCATTTTAAGAATTATTTTATTATCGTTCTTTGTTTCTTTTTGCTTCAATGTGAGGAGCAACGTGGTACACTTATCGACTCTCAACCTTCATCTTCATCCAGATCTTGTTTATCTTTTAATTATCTCTGGATTTTGGGCTTGTTATACGATGATTTTTTCAAGCATTCCCTCCATTTCCAGTCAGTTGAGATTTGAGTCAGAAGGTAATATCTGGGTTGCTCTCAATGCTGGAACAATTGTATTGGGTTTTCTTCTGTTGAATGGTCGGATCAAAAAAATAAGTTCTCACTGGCTTAAAATTAAAATTGGCATGAGTTTATTTGTGATCAGCATGTTCTTAGTCGGGTTTGCGACAGATTATCGGATAGTCATTATTGCTGTTATTTTATTGAGTTTGGGTGAATTTATTTCGGGTCCTTCTTATTATTATTTTGCAGCTGATTTTTTAAAAGATTCAACGCAGCGGGCGCGTCATTCAGGTGTTTTTTGGGCCACGGGTGCCGTTGGGGAAGGAATGGGACTTTACCCAGAGCCGAGAAGTGTCTGTATCTTATCAGGCTTGCTCTTAATCTCAGCGACGATTTTTGGAGAGGTCAAATACTTTAGAAAGAAGTCTGGGGTTCAAGTATGAAAACGATCGGTATTATAGAGCCTTATTCGTCAGGGCTGGGATTGGTTACTGCTGCTATTGAGCTGGGTTATAAAGTGGTTATTCTGAAGAATCTTTCTAATCATCTTCCATTACCAGAAAGTATAAAAGAAAAATGTGAAGTCATCGACCTTCCAACGAATCAAGAAAATATTTTTTTAGATCAGGTACAAAAATACCAAAAGAAATTAAAAATGCAGACCATTCTTCCTGGAGGTGAATTGTCTGTTCTATTGGCGAATCAAGCCAACAGAGATTTGGGTTTACCAGGACTTCATCAAAACTGTTGGCCCACTGTAAAACTTAAAAATGAAATGAGAAAGGTACTCGATGAAGCGGGTTTAAAAAATATATGCTACTTTGTGGCACAGCATTTCACAGAAATACCTGCTATTATTGAAAAAGTAGGATTTCCTTGCGTGATAAAGCCTGTAAATTATGCCGGGAGCGTTGCTGTGTCTCTTGCGAGCAATCCCAAGGAGTTAGCAAAATCGCTTAAAACAGCGCTTTCATTGGAAGATTATCTTTGTGGGTATTCTCTGAAAAGGGCAGCTATTATTGAACAATATATAGAAGGGCCGGAATTTAGCATTGAAGGCTTTGTTGAGAATGGTGAAGCACAAATTGTGAGTGTTACGGAGAAAATTTTAGGGCCCCATCCCTATTTCGTTGAAAGAGGGCATATCGTTGAGGCTCATCTCAATCAGCGTGTTCGAGATAAAATTTTTCAATATGTTAAAAAAATTATAACTGTTATGAAGATAAATCTGGGGCCATTTCACATGGAAATACGTCTCGATCAAGAAGAGCCTATTCTGATTGAAATTGCTGCGCGTCTTGCGGGTGATCACATCATAGATCTTATTCATATCTCAAAAAAGATAGATTTAAGAAAAATCATGATTCAGAATTATTTGAATATGCCAATCTCAGTTTTGCAGTATTCTCCGCCAAAAATTAAAAAAACAGCGGGTATTATTTATTTTATCAGGGACGGCCTTCGATCTTATAACTCAGTTCATGGGATAGATGCTTTAAAAAAACTAGAAGGGCTCGAAGAATATCATCTCGATATTGCACCCCATGAACCTATTCCTGAGGCTGTCGATTATCGAGGCAGAATAGGATATTCTATTTTTTCTGCATCATCCTATGAAAAACTTAAAAATAATTTAATGCAAGCAGATCGTTGTTTAATTTTTAAATAAATGCAGTAGATCAGCGTTATCTAGAGCGCCGAGAAGAAAAAACGTAGATTTAACACGGCCTTAGAGATTTCGACCAGCGCGCGTCTTGGGCCGCCACACCGCGCGCTACGCGAACACCTGACCAAAGCCAGCTTATGATCCCAATCGATGGATTTTGTGGGTTCTTTGAATGTGTACCCTAAGCCTATCTTATTTTGACTTACACGAATAACCGTAAAATAGACTGCCGAGAATTAGAAAAAATACTTAAATAGGGAGGAGATAAACTGCAAAAATTTTCTCATCCAATTTTAATTTAAAACACTCTTTCTTCTTCGAAATCTATGGTAAAATTAAAACAAAGAACAAAAGATCCTCGCCCTTCGCGGGGATGGCAAACCGGAACGTATACTGAAAAGATTCAAAATATGTTAAAAAAATCCTTTTTGATTGGGGCTGGCTGTGTCTTTATCACTGCATGCGGCGGCGGTGGAGGCGGAGGGGGTGACTCATCCGTAACACAAACTTCTCCCACTCAAGAAACACAAATTGTACCCTCTGAACTGGATCAGGAAAAACTTCAAGAATCAATAATAGAAATACAAACTCTCTCTTTTAAGGATCTTAAAAAGTACTTTCCATCCCAAACCGATTCATTGACACGAGATCAAGCAAATATACTCATCGATAAATATTTAACAGATAAAGGGGAAACATTTACAACCCCTGAACGTGAATATTTGATTCAGAAAATTTTCGGAAACGGTCTGGCCGTGGGAACCTTTTTTGATACAACTTCCTTTTTTCAAAAACATATTTCAGAAAATATTCAAAAGAAGATTTCAGAAATGAATGATTTAGATATAAACAATCTAGAAAATTTTACGCCTCTTTCTGAAGATGAACAAACACAGCTAGTAAATACATTAGAAACTGTGTCCAAAAACTTACCTACACAGCAAGGCATTTTGGATCGCAATGCTGATGGCGTCATTAATTTTAAAGATTATTTAAATATTTTAAAACCCCATTTTTTCCAAACACTCACACCACAAGAAATTGACAATCTTTACTATTATTGGCGATATTTTGTAGATCTTAAAAACGATGCGGTGTTTAAAAGTTTAATGTGGCCTAACCAAAATGGCATCCAACCTCCCATTGTCATTCAACCTCTTCAGAAAACAAAAAAAAGAGTTCTGGTTTTAAATTTTCAAGGTCAGCTGGGGCTTAAAAATATATCTCTAAATGAAGCGGCTTCTTTTTTAAATCTTCCTGATATCGATTTAAATACCTATGACAAAGCTATTTATAAAACTGTGTATCTTCCACCCAATACCACAGCTCAAACAGCAGATATGATCATCGATCAAGTGGCCATTTTTTATCCAGACTTCGAAATCCAGGCCGACCCTCAGATTATATTTTATATTAAAGATGTAGAGCAGAATCCCCTAAACGCGGGGGCATTAATTTTAACCCCAACTGTTCATATAAGATTCCTAGAAAGTCAGACTTCAGGCCGTTTCTTAAAGACCCCTTTTATTTCGAAAGCATATGCACAAGAAAATATTCTGGGGACAAACGCAGAACTTACAGAAAAACAAATAAAATCTGCAAATAACATTATTAATATTTTATTGGAAGAGGGTGAAATTAAAGGAAGTGAAGCGGCCGTTGCGAACTTTAAGGAAGCCATGGCAAACGCAGATAATAATTTTGTAGAAGACACGATTGTTGAGATTAATACGGCCATGCAAGAAATTTTTTCTCAACAAGGCCGCTTGATGAAGGAAAATTCGGTTTGCGAAACAGTAGCCCTCAAAAATGATGAACATGCTTGTACATTATACAAAGATTTGTCTGCTCTCACAAAACTAAGATCAAGAATTGTAAATTTATACCACTCCCTATCGATGGATCTTATATCAGCAATTCCTGAGCTCAAATCTTTAGAAGAAAAAGAAGAAAGGATGTTAAAAAATGGAACAACCTTTGAAGATACAAACTATTTAGCGATAACCACTGCCACTACCGCTATCAGTGCGATTATCACAGTGGCCGCGATTATGCCTAAAATTTCGATGTTGGTTGCCGAAGGAGCAACAAAAGCTGTAATAGTTGTAGCTGCCGCCAAACCTATATTTATCTCTAAAATGATAGATCAAGCTGTCGCATTGTTGAACTTTTCACATGATAAATGGGCCAAACTCTTTGGGACAAAAGCCGCAAGTGGCATTCTAAAACTTATTGCTGTCTTAAAGGCAGCAAAAGTAAAAGTGCAAGCTCAAGGTCATATCAGTACATTAGGAGGTATTGGTGCGGGTCTCGGATTAGGCAGCCTGCAAAATATGGTAGATGACATTCATGATCAGATGATCAAAGCGTTCGAAAAGAATTTGAGTAAAACCAATTCGAAAGCTGCTGAACTTCGCACCTTAATTATTGAATCAACACTTCTCAGAGAGTATACCAAACGTAAACTCAATGAAATAGATCCAAAAATTAAAGAAGTAGAAGGCGCTATACAACGTAGACGAGAATTTTCTGTGGATATACGTCTGGCGCACAAACAAGAATATGAAAACTTCGTAAAAACGCTTCAACACCAATACGAAACGGATATCGAGAAGGAAAAAGAAATTACCTTTGGATTTGAAGAAGATCTCAAACAGGCTCAAACAGAATATGATAAATTTAAGTCAGAATGTAAAATGCAAGAATTCAAAGTAGACATGGCGCACGATTCTGTGAAAGCGGCCTGTATTGAAATGTTTGATGCAGATACGTGCTCTAAAAGAATACAGAGAGAAGATGCTGAAATAGAAACTTACACGCGAATGGGCTGCACCAACAAAGATGCACCAGCTCTTAAAAACTTTGAGAGCTCTGTAAAGGATTATCAAGCGGCAGAATCTCAGATGAGAGAAAACATAAAAACACTTGGAGAAAACTTACAACAAGCTTTGATTGAAGCACGTAAAAATTTGGATCAAGCTCTTGCAGCAACACAGATAAACTGTAATACCGAACTTTCGGAATCTACCTTTTCCGTTTCCAAGCTGCCTGTCCTAAAAGCACAGGCATTATGGGAAAGTGCAAATGAAACGCAGGAAATTATCAAAAATTTAAAAATCAAGTGTAAAGAAGAGGCACCTGCAGAAGAAGAACAGGAAGAAACAACGGTTGCCCCCCCCACATCTTCTCAACCCGAGCCCGATCAAGAAATTACACAGTCGCTCATACAAAATCCATTTAATGTGACATTTTCACCTAAAAATTCCTGCACCTATGCAAGCGCAGAATTTGAATCTGGAGGAGGATATTTTTATGAAGACAACGACCAGAAAGCTGTGCCTCCATTGCCAACCGCAGTTACCTATAAGTTTCTACCGGGTGGAGGGCATGAGTGCTTAGATTGTGACGCATGGGAAAGACACCCATTAAAAATTTTAAAAGCAAGAAACGTCTGTAAAGGAACACTCTCTTATCCCTCCGGCGGCGGCACATATGAATACGCAGAGTATTTGTACGATGGAGATGAATATCAAACCATAGATGTTTCTCAATTTGGAATTCCAGCGCTGTCTCTTCAGATCGCCACAGAAGGATATATACAGGTTCCAGCCACTGTCTCCCTCCATGGAGTCATCAGCATACAAGATACACCCACAGATGGCGAATGCTACTTTGGTTATGCAAGAAAAAAAGTATATAAACGCACCTATACCTATGGTACGCGTACAATCAGATGTACCTATGAATCTTCTTATATCTGGCCTAGTAAACTCAAATATTTCCAAGAAGAATTCAAACAATAAACGTATGCTGAAAAGATGGTGGTGTAAAATATATTGTGTAAATTTGAGTTGAGATAATTCCAAGCTTTCGTAGTTTTTCGACATCCACCAACCGGTCTTTGTGCTCTTTTTCTCTTTCTCTTAAATAGGCGCCATATTTATAAATATCGTTATCAAACTCTTCCATAATGGCCATTCTTACACGTCTAAAGAAGTCAACTGGATTTTCATGTCTTCCCATGACCAATTTTTTTGGTTTTATTTTTGTCTTCATCGTGCATTCTCCTAAGCATAGGAAGTACACAAATAATAAGCGTTGCTTTTCTCTTCCCACCACTGACGAGTGGCATCGCGCATCAATTGAATCGCGGGTCTTGTGTCAAAATAAAAACTGATAACGTTTGTATCCAAATACGCAATATCTTTGGGGCGTTTTTCTTCTTTGGTTTTCATCAATAAAACAATATCGCGTTTTTCTTGCTGAAATCAACAGATCGATCATGGTCGATCAAGTATTCTTTTGATCATTTGAGGGCGCCATTTTCCGCCCTTACGTGTTGTAGTAGCTTGAAGGTATAATTCATAGCAGATCTGTCTGCCCCGCATCAACCTATTCCTGAGGCTGTCGATTATTGAGGTAGAATAGGGCATGCTATTTTTTCTGCGTCGTCTTATAAAAGACTTAAAGAGAGTTTAATGGAGGTCGATCAATTATTAACTTTCAAATAAAGGTAAGCTGCTGTTAGTTTTTATTTCATTATTTTTTTTAATGCGGCAGCATTTTTTAAATCAATTAAAGTACCTGTTAAATATTTATGAATAATACTAGAAACGAGCGTTTGATAAGGAATTCCCTCTGACTCTGCTGCTTCTTTGAGTGATTCGAGTTCCTCAGGGACAAGTCTGATGTTAATTCTGGCTTCCTTTCTTACCGTTTTTCTTCTTTGAATATCTTCTTTTGCCATTTGAGCATACTGTTTTTGAACAGACTTTGGTAGAGATTGATATTTTTTTTCAGAAATATCTTTAGAAATTTGTTTTTCATATATTGTCAATTTAGTTTTCATAACCAAATTCCTCCTTTAATCTTCTGTCAGGAAATGCTGTAATTAAAAAGATTTCTGTTTTTGTTTCTCTAAATGGAACCACCCATGGATATTGTTCAATATCTACAATAAAAATCTTTGTTAGCCTAATAAATGCCTAATGTCAACCATTTCCCGTAAAATAATTCAAGTTGATATTTTAAATTACTTATGTAAAATGAAAGTATGGATTTTAAGCGTCAGATTGACATTTCAAGGTTTAAGAAGGGGTTTTTTCTTTTAGGTCCTAGGCAGGTAGGTAAAACGTACCTTATCGAGCAATTTTTAAAAGAAAAGGGGAACGTGCTTTCTTACAATTTTAATAGTCGAGCGACATATTTACGACTGCAAAGACAAGCTTCTCTTTTTTCAGAAGAAATAGAGGCGGCATTAGACAAGCATAAATTCCTTTATCTTTTTCTTGATGAAATTCAAAAATTTCCAGAGCTATTGGATGATCTTCAAGTTTTACTAGATAAGCATAAAAATGCTTTGATTCCGCTCATTACAGGATCTTCCGCAAGGAAATTAAGACAAAAAAAAGTAAATTTACTCCCAGGTCGGATTCACAGCGCGAAATTATTTCCATTATCTTTTGTGGAGTTAGGTTTACTGGAAAAGAATAATGTTGGATTTGAGGCATTAAGAAGGGTTTTTAAGGAGGGGCTTTTACCAGGGGTTATTCGTACCGAAAAGCCAGAGGAGGAACTAAAATATTACACAGATATTTATTTAAAAGAAGAAATAGAGGCCGAAGCCAATACTCGAAATTGAGCTGCGTTTGTTCATTTTTTATCATTGGCTGCAGAAGAATTAGGTCAGCTTATTCAATATTCTACATTGGGACGAGATGTGGGTCTAAGTCCCCCCTCCATTAAAAGTTATTATGAAATTTTAGAGGATACACTCATTGTTCACCGCCTAGATCCATACTTAAAAAAAGCACGTGAACGACTTTTTACGGGGCATAAATTTTATTTTTTTGATGTAGGGGTTGCGCAAGCTTTAGCACAGAAACCAATTGATGAAGGGCGTCTATTTGAAAATGTCATGATTTTGGAAATTATTAAGCAGTTACATTATCAAAAGAAAAAAGGGGAATTGTATTATTGGCGTACACACGGAGGCGTAGAAGTGGATTTGGTTTGGGAATCGCCTCAGGGGCTTTTGGCATGTGAGTTTAAATTTTCTTCAACGCTTCATCCAAAAGATTTAAATGGATTAAAATCTTTTTTAGAAAAATATTCATGCAAAGAGGCTTTGGTTATCGGTCTTTTTGATAAGGCCAGAAAAATAGATCAACGAATTAAAGTTTTACCGATCTTGGATTTCTATAAGGATTATTTACTGAAGTAAAAGTGAGGTGTTGATAAGAAAAAGTCAATATTTCTAAGGACCTGGTGGTGTTCGCGTAGCGCGCGTCCTGGGCCGCCACACCGCGCGCTGGTCGAAATGCTAGGTTTCACAATAAGGAAAAATTGTATTGGAAAACGCTGAAATAAAAAAACTTGCCATAGAAGCCAATAACCAGGTTTGGAATTATCTTCAAAAGAAAGAGTTGAATCTAGGTGAAGATCTTGAAATGCTTGCATCTGCCTATGCCTCTTTTTATTTGTGGAAAAAATGTGGAGGAACTGCACTCCATTTGGCTAGAGGGCATTGGTTAATAAGTCGCATCTGTTGTCATTTGCGTGAATCGAATTTGGCATTGCAGCATGCAAAACTCTGTGAAAAATACACAGATGAATCCCCCGATAAAAAAGATTTTGATGAGGCTTATAAATGGGAAGTATTGGCTCGCTCGAGTGCACTATTAAAAAATTTTAAAGAGGCCAAAGAGCTCAAAAATCGTGCTTAATTATTAGGAGAGAAAATCGCAGATGAAGAAGATAGAAAAATATTTCTAGGAGATCTTTCTGCGGAACCATGGTTTGGATTATTGTAACAGCTTAAGTTTCTTTTCAAATTCTGGGTAAAAATTGGACTGTGCTAATGCTTTTTCATACTCAGATAGAAAGTCATTTTTTCCAGAAACCTCGGGTGGCCAAATCGAATGAATAAGATCGAAAGCTACTTTTTTATTTCCTGTAAATATTAAATCTGTCATGGTTTGGATGAGAGACGGGGGAGGCCATTCTGGACCTTTTTTACGTAAGTCATTTTTCCAAGAATAAATTTTAGATTTCCAGAGATTGGAATGGGGTCGCGGTTTTTTCATAATGTCTGCTGCTACATAATATTTTCCATTAGAATATTTCAGTATGACAGCCCCGTAAGCTGAGGTGGCAAAACTTGAAAAAAGGTAGGCTAAAAAATCATCTAAAACTTCAATTTCTGGAATGTGATCTCCATCGAGGTCTTTAAGAATGGGTTGGGAGTTTCCACCCTCAATTGCGGCTACTTCTCGAAAATCTTGACCCAATGAAAAAATATGAAGGGAATAGCAGCAATGGGCGCCCCCTGTCCATTTGGAAAATACAAAATGGGGATTGATATTACCGGGTAAAAAAAAGAATGGGTTGCCATGTTCTTCGAAGTTATCACTTAAGAAATAGTAACCGCCAATTTCTTCATTATGGAAAAGTAATTTTCCATTTTTTTTGATATCGATGGATTGACATATCCAGTCTTCGGCTCTTGAGACGGTGATGTCATAACCATGGTCATGCTTTTGTTCTATCAATATTGTATTTTCCTGACACAACGGATCTCCTTTGTAAACAACCTTGAATAGATTGGCCGTATCGCTGGTCAGCAAAATACTTAAAATAAAACCAAAGAATAAAAAATATTTTTTTATTTTTTTACACACATCTCAAACTTTACGAGACATTCTCGAAACTTGTCCATTAACTTATTGGCCCGAGATGAAGAAGTGCTTCTGCCACCTTTGTATTCAAAAATAGTCTCTTCCCATGAGGCATTTCGCCTTAATCTCGCTGAAGCCAATTTTTGTTTATGAAAGAGCCAACGTATGCCGGTGCATATATTTATATTTGGATTATTGAGATCTTCCTTAGTGACAGTAATATAATGTTCTTTAAGTTCGCCCTTTTCATTCCCTAATATTTTTCGCGTGGCATTGGTGATTTACATCAGTCCGCGAGCACTATTAGAATCTTTTTTATTTGCTAAAATTTTGGGATCAAAGCCAGATTCACTTGCGATCAAAGCTTTAACCAGATTTTTTCCCAGGGGAATCTCAGACTTAAGAATCTCATTCCAGTATTGTGTCCATCCCGCAATTAATAAGTCATAATCATTCCCTTTTGAAAATCCTAAATTAAAAGGGCAGGGGAGTTCTGTGGCTTTAGAAAAATGTCTATCTGTCATTTCAAGAATTTCGTCGGGATAGAGTTGATCTTTACCTGTTGGATTTCTTGCGCAATGTTCTTTACGAGAGGTAACAGAGCCTGCAGGATTTTTCTTGCTTGGAGGCACGTGCATGGGATGAGTTCGCACCCAATGTTGGCCCAGTGGGCAGAGTCTCCAAGGATGTACTTTCTTTTCTTTTGACGATGTCTTTTTCGATGTTTTTTGACGTGGTTTTTCCGGCCACTTTAGTTTCGGTAGTTTAATTTTTGGAAATTTTATTCCAGCCACATGTGAAAATTAACAAAAGAATAATTTCGTGTCAGTAAATATAATGGCTCATAAGAGAGTTGAAAAGAAAAAGTCAATATTTCTAAGGACTTGGTTGTGTTCGCGTAGCACGCGTCCTGGGCCGCCACACCGCGCGCTACGCGAACACCTTATCAAGGCCGAAATACCCTCTACAGGACTATCGAAAAATTCGGTCTCCATGGGCCAACAGCAAGGGCTTAAATACGAGGCCAATTGTCACAGTCTGGCTGGTAGAAACAGGGGCTTTTTTTGAGGTTTTTGGGGAGGGGAAGGATAGTTAGATTGAATTAGCGCATGTGCGCTAATTCATCCCGAGGCTCGAAGAGCCGAGAGGATCTCCCCGCACCAGGGAAAGACTGGGCTGCAAGCCAGGATAAGCTTAGACACGTCACCCCGAACGCAAGTGAGGGGTCTCATCGATGTATACCAGAGTAATATTGTCATTCCGAACGAAGTGAGGAATCTCTGTGAATTGGAAGTCTTCAAAAATTATTGATCTATATCGATATGCTTTGCTATAAATCGCTGATGAAAACATATTTTCTTGTTCTAACTTTCTTTCTCTTTTCCTTTCCTTTATTCGCTGCGCAAGAGAAAGTTCCAGAAATTTTATCTGTCAAAGGTTTTTTGTATTACCATGGTGTTGGGGGATGGTCTGAAAATATCTTTAATCCGGATTTCAATATATGGAATTCATCGATTGGAGAGGGAAGCCTAAAGCATCCATCAAATCGCACATTATTCGTTATAGAGGCGAATAAGAATACATCAACAAAGGCAGATTCAGTTTTTATTAAAATTCAAAAGAAAGTAAAAGATAAAATTGAAATACTTTATGAAAAAAAACATAAATTTTCTTTCTTGGAAGAAAATCAAAATATGCATGTTCCAGTTTTTTTGGAAAGTACGACCTTTGGAGAATTTATTGTAACAGCTTATATCTGTGATTTTTTAGGTAAAAAGATAAGTCCTATAAAAGAGTCATCAGTGAAATATGGAGGAGGAGAATAGAGCATTTCTTTTTACCAAAAGGCAGTCACTACATTCTATTTGCGTAGAGATTCCTCACTTCGTTCGGAATGACGCTACTACCTTGGCTTAAACACCGAGATGCCTCGCTAACGCTCGGCATGACGGGCTGCCTTCCATCCTGACAATATTCAAAATCTTTCCCCAACGCATGGGGCCCCTCTCGCCCTTTTAGGGCTCGGGGGAATTATGCACGTAGTGCATAATTCATCTTAACTTTAAGCTATCGAAAAAATTGACGACAAATTCTAGGATGTCAATTTATGGGGAAAGAGAGCCGCTATTTTCCATGGTCCGATTCAAATTTTGAACACTATATATTTTCGGTTTTTATCGCGATAAATATTCAAACCAAAAGAAAACAGAATAAATCTTCTAAGTTTATGTCTGTAGTGTTATCAACTTCAAATGATACAAAGTTCCCGTAAATTTGATTTGATCGTTTTTGGTTCGGCCGGCTTTGCAGGAAAGGTAGCCGCCCAGTACTTCGCCCGAAATGTTTCTGGAAAAGTCCGATGGGCGGTGGCAGGGCGAAGCCGAGACAAAATGGATCGTCTGAAGGAAGTCCTTCGTCCTTTCCAATCACAGCCCGCTGAATATGTGATCGTGGATCACGCAGACGGGGAAGGCGTGCACAATCTGATCTCGCAGACCCGAGTCGCTATCAACTACGCGGGGCCCTTTGGACGTTCCGGAGAAAACATCGTCGCGGCCTGTGCAAAGCTCGGGACGCACTACCTGGACATCACCGGCGAGCCTCTCTGGGTTGAGCGGATGATCGAAAAATACGCGCCTCAGGCGTCGGCAAGCGGAGCGATCCTGATCCCATTTTCAGGCTTCGATTCCGTGCCATCGGATCTGGGTGCCTGGTGGGTCGTGGAGCTGGCTCGCGAAAAGGATGCTTTGCGTCCGGTGACTAAAGTTGTGAGTCTGTTTTCTGTGCGCGGAGGAATCAATGGCGGGACGTATGAAACGATGCTGGATATGCTGGCATTGAGCAACGACGATCAGCAACGGTTGCGCAATCTTTCGCTCCTGGTTCCAAAGGACGCGCGCGTCAAGTTTAACTATCCCGAGGTAAAAAAACCAGTATGGGTTCCAGCCGCCGGTGTCACAGCTCCTCCGTTTTTCATGGAGCCGATCAACTCCAAAGTAGTTTATCGATCGCAGGCTTTGCGTTTGGGGAAGACAGCCGGAGATCAGGGATCTTTTCAGTACGTCGAACTTATGCGCTTGTCTAAGGGCGCCTCTGCGGCAAAGGCCTGGGCCTATGTGGCTGGCGCAGCAGCGTTCTATCGCGTGGGACGCAACCCGTGGGTCCTCAAACTTTTAAAGAAATTTGGAGTGAAGTCAGGGCAGGGTCCTTCGCCGGACGTTCAAGAAAACGGATTTTTCCGCGCACAGTTTTATGCTTACAGCGGCAAGGAGCTCGTCTCGCAGTTTGAGATGTCGTATCCGGGCGATCCGGGCAACAAGGCGACGGCAGTGCTGAGCTGCGAGTCCGCGTTATGTTTGGTGGAAAACGCCGATGCATTTTCGAGTTTGAAGGGTGGTTTTTGGACTCCGTCGACAGCGTTGGGATTGATTCTGTATGCTCGCCTGGCGAAAGCGGGGGTTCAATTCTCTGTCTGAGGAGTCAGGTTTTCGATAAACAAGTGGATCGTATTGAACAACATTCCAAGGCCTATGATGTTATTGTGACAGCCTAAGTTGTTTTTCAAACCCCGGATAAAAATTCGATTGTTTTAGTGCGTCTTCATAGGCAGTCAGAAAATTATTTTTTCCAGAAACATCGGCTGGCCAAATGGAATGAATAAGATCGAAAGCTTCTTTTTTATTTCCCGTTTTGTAAATAGTTGTGCTATAGTGCCCCCCTTATGAATAACTTTAAACATATGGAGTTGCCTCCAAAACTTCTTGGAGCCTTAGAGGCAATGAATTTTTATGCTCCAACACCCATTCAAGAAAAAGCCATTCCTCACGTTTTAGCGGGTAAAGATCTTATTGGATGTGCTCAGACTGGAACAGGAAAGACAGCTGCTTTCAGCATTCCTTTAATTTGTCATTTATTGAAAAACCATGAACAGTCAGCGCTTATTTTGGTGCCCACACGTGAGTTGGCTTTTCAAATTATGGGGGTTTTAAAAAAAATGACAGCCCCTTTTGCGGAGCTCAAAACAGTTCTTCTGATCGGTGGGGCATCGATGGGCAATCAAATTCGGGACCTATCCAGAAGACCACGTGTTATCGTTGGAACGCCCGGTAGGGTCATTGATCATCTCAATCAGAAAACTCTGTTTGTGCACAAAACTAAATTTTTGGTACTTGATGAGGCAGACCGAATGTTAGACATGGGATTTGCGCAACAACTTAGAGAGATTTTTCGACATCTTTCGCATGCTAGGCAAACGGTTCTTTTTTCAGCCACATTTCCAAGTGATATTGAACAGATGACAAAAAAATATTTAAAGAATCCTACGTATGTCAGTGTGGGGGTTGCTTCACAACCCGTAAAAGAAGTTAAACAATCTACCATTCAAACAACTGCAAGCACCAAAAATGAAACCCTGTTAAATGCATTACGTCAAAGAAATGGATCCGTTCTGATTTTTACGAGAACAAAGCGCAGGACAGATAGATTGGCATTCTTTTTAAGAGAGAAAAAATTACCTGTAGATCGAATTCATGGAGGCTTGTCTCAATCGCAACGCATGAATGCAATTCGAGATTTCCGAGCCAATAAAAGTAGAATACTGGTGGCCACAGACATTGCTGCGAGAGGATTAGATATTCTTCACATACAGCACGTGATTAATTACGATTTACCGCTTGTGCCAGAAGATTATGTGCATCGCATTGGAAGAACCGCTCGAGCAGGGGCTTCAGGGGAAGCATTGAGTTTGCTGATTCCAGAAGATTATCATGTGTGGAAAAAAATATCGCAACTGTACAAGATTCAGGATCCCCCCATGAATAAGTCAAAAAAAGCCCATTTTTCTTTTTGACAAATATCAAGTTGTTTTCTAATTTACGATTTCTTTCTTCGGTAGGAGTATGGAAATAATGAAATGGATTTTTTTTAAGTTGTATTTTTCTATGTTCTTTCCATGTGTATGCAAAATTTATTGAACTTTCAGAAAACGATGCATTGCCTCTTGGGAAATAAAAAAGCCTTCTTTTTCAAGAAGGCTTTTTATTAATTTAATCTAAAAAAACTTTTAGATTTAGTATCTTCCGCCACGGAAGCCGCCGCGGCCACCACCGCCGCCGCCGCCACCACCGCCACTTCGGAAGTTGTTTTTCTTTTTAGGAGGACGGGCTTCGTCAATCTTTAACGCGCGTCCTTCAAAGTCAGTACCGTTTAATTCGGTTTTGGCCTTATCGGCAGCTTCTTGGTCTGCCATTTCAACAAATCCAAAACCTTTTCCTTCAATGATATTCACTTGGACCACCTCACCAAATTTTCCAAACAGCTCTTCGAGTTGTTGAGAATTCACTGAATAGCTGAGGTTTCCAACATATAGTTTATTACCCATGATTTAGTATCTCCTTTTTTTAGGGTTATTGCTTCATGTCCAATATTGTTCTTCTGACGGTCGAAGTGAATAAAAACTCGTGTCAAATGCAAACAGTATTAAACAAAACGCACCTATTTAAACGTATTGGCTAAAAAAGTCAATCTTTTTAGTTTTCTTTTTAGTTTTTGAGCGTGACGCATTTTAATGCCGTTCGGCATCTGACTCTTTTTCATAATCACATGCCCAATAGTGCGATTGGGTTGGATTTAAATAGTCCAGGACCACATAACTGTAGCGAACGCCTTCTTGCGTGAGATAGACATCGGTTTTTTGAACACGTTCGGAGGTGTTTCGCAAAAATCTTACATATTCTTTGGATAATACTTCTTTTCCGTACAAGGACACTTTCGTTTTATGAAGGATGTTCGATTGCCGAACGATTTCAACCCGAGGACCGGCGTTGATGTTTTTAAAAAGATCAAACTGATGTAAAAAAGGACTGTTCTGGTCCTTTACGATGCAGTCCACTAAATTTCCACTGAGCTTTACCCCGGACAAAGAACTTTGGTCATTTTCAAAAAGGGGGGGCATTTCAAGTTTCATCGGACAAAAGGAGGCATTGCCTTCAAAGAGGATATAGGTTCCAAAAAAATGTTCAACCTCTTCCCCTCGAAAATGATTTTCTGCCATGCTGTAGGTGGAGCACAAAAACAGCCCCAAAAAAATACTGAATATGTTTTTCTTCATAAAACTCCTTTCACGGTTCGTATGTTGTGAGGCTAGCCTTGGAAGTAAATATAGCGAGGCTATTCATTTAATATTTTTAACAGTGGAAGTGTCATGACATGAAGATAAAGACACCGCAAGTTTTTTTATGAATTTATGCGTAACAGATTTCGATCAGAGTTAAGCCACAGGCCGGTGCTGTGGCGCCTGCATCACTTCGATTTTTCTTTTCTAAAATAGCTTTAAAATCCAAGGGGGTGATCTTTTTTTGTCCGACAAGTGTTAAGGTGCCTACCAAATTTCTTACCATGAATTTTAAAAAACCACTGCCACGAATGGTAAAGATGACGTGATCTTTTTCGCGTTTCCAAAAAGCCTCAAAAATTTCTCGGATGGGCGTAGGGGAATGACTTCCGCTCGATTGGAAAGAACTAAAATCATGACTTCCCAGCAGGTACTGGCATGCTTCGTTCATGGGAACAATATCGAGAGGGTGCGTTACCCACCAGAGGTGGAGAGAGGTTGATATTTCGTGCGGATGATTCAAAATGACGTATTCATAGCGTTTGGAACGGGCACTTTCGCGGGCATGAAAATCATCGGCCACTTTCTCTGCAGATCGAATTCGAATATCCGAAGGAAGATAGGGATTGATCTTGTGTGCAAGATTTTTGGGAGGTGCACCAGTGATGGGAGCTATAAAATGAGCCACTTGCCCTTTGGCATGAACGCCTGCATCGGTTCGTGAAGCGCCATAAATTTTAAGGTTGCGATGATACAGTTTGTAAAGAGCATCTTCGATCTTTCCTTGAATGGTTAATTTGCCAGGCTGGCGTTGCCAGCCCATAAAACGAGTGCCATCATAGTGAATGACGAGTTTGATCTTCATGGGGTTTCTTCATAAAGGATCCATTATTCTTGGCAAGGGGTTATTTATCCTTTATGGTTTTGTTCTATGACGCAAACACCCATTGTGATTGTTGGCGGTGGTATTGCTGGGCTTGCCTGTGCGCGCACCCTTTACGATGCGGGTCGCTCTTTTGTAATGATTACAGAGCGCTTGGGCGGAAGAATCTATGCTGAGTCTGGGATGTCTTGGGGCGCCAAATACATTACGAAAGATTATCATGAGGTGCGTAAATTTTGTGATGACGGTCTTGCCATTCGTATTCGAGATGTTTATTTTGAAACAGTAAACGGCCCATTTTCATTATTTCGAAGGGGAGGGTTAAAAAATTTTCCGAAGTTGATGAACGTTCTAAGGGATGTCGCTTGCCTTCGCTGTGAACTTCTAAAATTCAGAAAACAAGCTAGGGGTGAGTGCCAAAAACATGTTTTACAGGATTATCCTTTAATTCAAAGATGGATGAAGCTTCCGGCCAAAGACTATGTTGCACAACAGGGGCTTTGTGAGTTGCATGAAAAGTTTATCCATCCCATCCTTCGAGCCACATTTTTTGTTACTGTAGAAGAAGTGAATACGTTATTTTATTTATCGGCGTTATTCCCAACCTGGGTTTGTGCCTATGAAGCTGATTTTACAGAAACGCTATCTAAGCTTGGTCAAGGATTTGGAAATCAAATCTGGTATGACCGCGTAATGACGATTGGCCAAGAGGGGGGCTGTTTTTATGTTCAGACGCCCAAAGAAAGATTTGAAGCAGAGGCTGTGGTTTTGGCAACCCCTGTGAAAGTCGTTGAAAAGTTGTTGACGGGTGTTATTCCCAGAGTTGTTCCACAGAGGATGCAGGAAGTGGTACTTCGAACAAACCCTTTTGGGGTGTATTCCGAAGAGCCTTTTCATGAAAGTTCAGTTTGTGTTCTTGCGGTTGAAGGAGAACGCAAGCCCATCTATGAGCACGCTCGCATTGTCATGACCGCTCGAGATGAGCCCGTATTATGTCTATGGAAAAATCGCGATGGAAGTGACACGGTTTATGTAAAAGGATCGTTATCAACATCAGCGGCGGACCCTTCCATTTTAGAAAACGGGAAGTACGAGACAGAATTAAAACCCCAGTTTGAATCTCTCAAAAAATATTACAGCAATTTTAAAATTCGAAAAGCAGTGCATTGGAGATCCGCCATTACGATATCGGGTCCTTCGTGGCATTGTTTGAATCCCCAAGAAAACCTCTTTGTCATTGGGGATCACAATATCTGTGGGCTAGAAGATAGTTTTTTAACGGGTCAATACGCAGCCAATGTGCTGCTTCACAAGGCCGAGCCGTGCTTGAAAAAGTGTGAGGAAAGCCTCTAAATCTGGTTTTATCAGAGGGAAATTTATTTAAATAAGCTATGACGTAGCTCCTTGGAGATTGACTGATAAACCCATCTCGCAGGCCGAGCGGGCATGGTTTTTTTGTAAAGCCACAAGTGCGCAGCCACTTGTGGCTTTACAAAAAAGAGCGAGGCCGAGAGCTGAGCGGCAAATGACTTGCAGGGTCATTTGACCGCGTGGTTTATCAGTCAATCTCCAAGGAGTAAAATTATTAGATTTACGTAAATAAATTTTCCTCTGATAAAACCAGATTTAGAGGCTTTCCTTTTAAATCAAATCGTTAAAATTTTTCCCTGGATGTACAACATCATTCGTAAGATAGGTGTAGAGCCGTGTCCCGGCCATGACGGTCGCCCCAATGCCTGGAAATTCCACAGTGGCACCTGTGAAAAATAAATTCTTGATCGGTGAGCGAAATTTAAGACGCGAAAAATCTACATTTTTCGGTGTGAGGGCGGAGCCGTAAATATTCCCGTGCGGCGCCCAGAGATAACGTTCATGGGTTGTTGGGGTGCCAACCACTTTTAAAACAACATGTTCTTTAAAATTGGGAATATAATGGGCCTCGATGAGATCTAAAATTCGATCCCGAATTTCATTTTTAAATAAAACGTATGCTTGGTGACTTTCATTGAGTTTCTGACGGAAAAGTTCATAAGGACAGGTGGTGACAACTTCAAGAATTTCTTCCCCTCGGGGTGCGATCCTGGGTTCAGACGCAGGTGAATACAACGTAGGGGTTGACATGAAAAACCAAGGATCCGAGAGATTCCGCTTTTCGTGTTGTCCCTCATAAATGCGATTGATATCTAAATGAGGATAATGCCAAATGTTGCCTTTGCCAAATCCATAGTCTCTGAGATTGAGTCCTTGGACTCCTAAAAAGAGTGTGAGGGCACTGACAGAATAATCATAATCAACACGCTTCGAAAAAGATGTTGGAAGATCATTCTGATCCATCATTTTCACAAACTTTTGAGGGTCCATATTGCAAATAATGACTGGGGCTTGAAAACATTCTCCCGATTTGGAAATTACTTTGCTGATTTGGTGGCCTTCTCGTTCTACTTTTACAATTTCGGTATTATAGTGAATTTTGGAACCGGGGCTGGTTTCGATGGTATTGGCAATGGTATCGATAAAGGTATGGAAATGTTTGGTTGGATAATACGCTCCTCGACCGTAACTCCAAATGAGAGCGGCATAAATGATGAGGGAAATATGCTTGGGGGGTTCGGCGACATCACCTAATTGCGTGGCCAAGACGGCTTGCACACGCAGAGAAAGCCCGCAATGATTAAACAAATCCTGCAGTGTCCATTTTCGGAATTTAAAAATGGACGGCGTTTTGTAAGCAAGTTTCATTAAACCGATTATGGAAATATCATAAGGCATGTGGTAAAAATCTTTTACCAAATTAAAAATAATCTTAAAAAAAAGAGAAAGTGCTTTTTGATCTTCTGGAAAATTTGCAATCAGCCGATCTCTCCAATTTTCAAGTCCATTGGGGATAGCGCAACGCAGTCCTTCGGTAGGGCAAGAAAAAATGTCGTATCCTTCTGGATCCAATCGTTCAAAGGTGATTTCTTTTTCAAGGCCTAATTTTTTTAAGAAATTATGAACGGGTTGGCCTTCGCCTGCAAAAAAAATATAATGAACGGAGGCGCAAAACGTGTATTCCCCCTTTTTAAAACTATGACAACAGCCCCCAGGATATTCATGTGCTTCCAAAATACACACACGTTTGCCAGCTTTGGCGAGCAGAGATCCAACGGTCAGTCCGCTCATGCCCGCGCCCACAATGATATAATCGTAATTCATTCTGACCCTCGAGCCAGGGTCGAGGTGCGTTTAGAAAATTTCCGAAGGAGCTCGTAAGAATGTAAGCGGTTGTGGTGCGTAATGTATTCCACGTTGATGCCCAGCCTCATCTGAGGTGTAAACTTTTGAACGAAAGAAAAAATTTCTTCAAAGAGGGCCTCGACCACATCTAGAGAATAGGCGGCCATGTCTTTGGGGTGTTTTCGTAAGTTTTGGAGCACGTGTTTGGGAATCAGCACTTGAAGTTTTTGATAGAACGCAATATCGCGTTCAGAGCTGATGGGCGAAAAACTTAAAAACAAAGGGAGGGGAGAAAGTTTTTCTTGGCAGAGCAATTCATGATATTGCCATAAAAACTTTTTGAGAGGTTCTATGTCGTAAAGTACCTGGCTCGTAAAAAAAGAAATGCCCGCCTTTTGTTTTTGAATGACGCGGTGAGCTTCATCCATGCCAGAATCTTTTTCAAGCCGATGGGGAATGAGAATCCCTCCTACAGAATACTTTTGGGCGTGCTGCATTAATTGAGATACGGAAGGGCCTGGATACTGTCCATCTTGGCTCGCTCCGCCCACAAAAATAAAGGTGTCAATGTGAAAGTTGCGATGGGTGTCGGAAAGCCAGGTTAATTGTTCAGAAAGGGGTGCGTGGACCACCACACGATTGACAATCATTTCAAAGGGGATGGGGCTCTGTTCTTGAATTAATTTGGCATAGAGTCTGGGTTCCATCTTGGGAATGGGGCTATCTAAAATTTCGGGGATGTTTAAACACAAGACCCCTGTGTCGCAAATAGGGTCCAAGGTTTGGCGAATGGAAGCAATCACTTTGGTCATTGGCCAATCGAGCCTCGCCGGAATGACTTCATACATGAGGGGAAGTGGTGTCTTCTTTAAGGTTTCAGAAAATAACATGCCGAAAGATGATAATGACATTTTCCTTTTCTGCCAATGACTTTTTCATGGCACAAATGTTCATAAAACGATAAAGTCATTGGCATGAATTCGTGGGCTCCTGAGATTAAAAAGCGCCATGGGGTCTTGGCAAAAAAAATAAAGACCGGATGTGTGGTCGCCGTGGGCAATCGTGAAGTCATTCGCAACCATGATGTTGTATTTCCCTTCAGGCAAAATTCCCACTTTCTCTATCTCACCGGTATTGGTGAACCAGGCTACGCTTTTATGTATGACCTCGATGAAGATGTTTTTACGCTTTTTGTTCCTGAGATTGATGCCAAACACATTGTTTGGGTAGGGGATGTCACTTCTGCCGATGAACTTAAAGAGAGAGCGGGGGCGCAGCATGTCTATGGAATGGGGCAGTTTGAAAAAAAGGTAAAGGCTCGACTGAAATCCAAAAAGCCTCTTTATTTTTTAAAAACAGAACACCCAACGCATGCCTATGGAAAGGAAAGAAAAGATACACTTCCAAGAATGGCGGTATTGCATACGGCTCTTTCTGAAATGCGGTTTGAAAAGTCGCATTTTGAATTACAGCGAATGAAAAAAGCGGCTCTTATTTCTTCCAAGGCGCATCGGGTGGCGATGCAAACCTCTAAAGCGGGAGTGAAAGAGTATCAACTTCAATCTTATTTAGAACAAGTATTTATGGAACAAGGGGGAAGGCAACCTGCTTATGGATCGATCGTTGCCTCTGGCAAAAATGCTGCTATTTTACATTACACTCAAAATCAAAGAACACTCATGCCAGATGATTTTCTTTGCATTGATGCGGCTTGTGAAGTGGAAGGATATGCAGCGGATATCACGAGAACCTATCCCGTGTCTGGAAAATTTTCTTCGTTACAGAAAGATCTCTACCAAGTGGTTTTAGATGTTCAAAAGAAAGCGATTGAGGGATTAAAACCCGGTATTTGGTTTCGAACGCTTCATGAGGAAGCGGCCGTAGGGCTTTTGGAAGGCTTAATGGGGTTGGGTTATTTAAAAGGGAATGCCACTTCCATGAAAGAAGCAGGGCTGGATCGATTGTTTTTTCCACATGGGTTGGGGCATTCTTTGGGGCTGGATGTGCATGATTGCGCGCCGGTCCCCAAAACCAAAAAATCCAAAAAAATTCGCTCCAATGTTTTGTTGCAAGAAAACTGTGTGGTGACCATTGAACCTGGAATTTATTTTATTCCAGCTTTAATCAATGACCCTAAGTATCGAAAGAAGTTTAAAACCGAGGTGAATTGGTCCAAGGTGGAAAATTTGTTTTCTGTCGGGGGGATTCGTATTGAAGACGATATTCAAGTGACGGCACACAAGCCCATGAACTTAACGGCCGACTGTCCTAAAGAAATTGCTGACTTAGAAAATATCATCGGAAAACGTTCATTTAAATAATCTCTTTCCCTTGGTTCTAAAGATTTTCGCTACAGATAGTTTGGTTTTCTGAAAGGTGAACGATGTGGGGCCACTGCCAACATCTCTGCGGCGGCATTGCCTTTCGAGCCACAGAGATGTTGGCAGTGGCCAAACTTCGGATAAACTTTAATAACGTTATTCATAAATGAATGGGATGCTAAAAATAAATCTCTTCTTTCGTTTGGTACCCTTTTTTTACGAGTGTTCCCAGAGGTTTGCCGCTTTTTTCTCGATGATTGCCCAAATACTCAATCATGCCGCGATGTCCGCATAAATAGATCATCGTATTTTTAGGCCCAATCTTAAATTCCTCAAGATAAGGTTCTAAAATTAAATTTACACGACCTGTTTTCCCATGCCAGTTTTGATTGCGTTCTTCGTTCGGGCGGCTCACGGTGGGGATATAACGAAGAACGCCAGTTGTCTCGAGCGATTTTAATTGGGCATCGTAGCCAAACTCATCGCCATAACTTGCTCCCTGAAACACGTAGAAGGGCTCTTGGATCAGCATCGGTTGGTAATACCCATGAACATAGGAACGAATCATGCTGATAAAGGGTGCAATGCCTGTGACCGTTGCGACAAATACGTGGGTGGAAGCCGTGGGATCCAAGAGAAAAAGCCCTTTGGCTTTTTTCCGAATAAAAACAGTATCTCCTATGTTCAGGTGAAAAAGTTTTGGTGTCAATGACGTGCTTTGCCGAAGTTCATCGGGTACGATTTCTAAAAAAAGTTCTAAAAGCCCCTCATGGGGTGCGGAACAAATAGAATAAGGTCTGGCAATTTCATCCATGACCACGGTGCAATATTGACCTGGTTTAAATTCAAAAGGGTGAGAAGGTTTTAAGGTAAGGATTGCCAAAGCTTGGCTGAGTGTTTTTTTTTGGACGACGTGTGTTTGGATATAATTTTGTTGCTGCTCCATCATCATTTTATATAGTGTACTTCGACAATGATGCAAACTGAAAATATGATTCAGATCATGAATCTTACCCACTGTTTTGGAAAGACACGCGTGCTTTCTCAAGTTTCTTTGGAGGTGCCACGGGGTGCTTGGTTTGCTTGCTTGGGGCCCAATGGCAGTGGAAAGACAACGCTTTTTAAAATATTGTCTACGCAGCTCATTCCCACAGAAGTAGAAGTCCTTTGGATGGGAGGTGCTTCGTTAAAAAACCCAAACGGTATTCGACAAAAAATAGGCGTTGTGTTTCAGCATCCCAGTCTGGATGAGAAACTGACGGTCTTTGAAAATTTAAAATACCAAGGTTTTTTGCAGGGCCTGGAGGGGCACGTGCTGGCCGTGCGCATTGAGGCATTGCTCAAACGTGTACATCTGTGGGATCGAAAAGATACGCGAATTTTCGAACTTTCTGGAGGGCTCAAAAGACGATGTGAGATTGCAAAGGCCTTGTTGCATCAACCCAGCATTTTACTCTTAGATGAGCCCACGCAGGGGTTAGATCCCGCCATTCGAAAGAATATTTGGAGTTTTTTAAAAGAGCTTCAGGCTGAAAATCAAATGACCCTCCTCATGACAACCCATTCGACCCAAGAAGCTGAAAGCGCAGACCGAGTTATCATTTTAAATCAGGGCGTATGTGTTGCGATGGATTCGCCCCAGAATCTTATTGCTCAAATTTCGGGAGATATTTTGGAAATCGCCTCAGCCGATATCGAAAAGTTACACCGAGCCCTCGAGCAAAAATTTTCAGAAAAATTTGAAATCCTAAATGGAAAAATTAGAATAGAAAAACTGAACAGTCATCAGTATTTACAAGACATTATGAAAGATTTTCATGAGCAAGTTAGTTCTGCAACATTGTCGCGTCCCACCTTGGAGGATGTTTTTATTCAAAAGACTGGGGCGGGGTTCAATGCTGAAGGGGGGGCTTCTTGAAAAACGTCTTGGCTGTCTATGCACTTTGGCACAGAGAGATCCTTCGTTTTTCACGTCAGCGGAACAGGCTTTTTGGGGCCATGGGTCAGCCGCTTCTTTTCTGGATTTTTTTTGGATCTGGTTTTTCTGGTTCCTTTCGTCCGCAAGGGGGTGCTCTTTCTTACCCGCAATTTTTTTATCCTGGCATTCTCCTCATGGTGATTTTATTTACAGCTTTGTTCGCTAATTTTTCACTGATTGAAGATCGCAAAGAGGGATTCTTACAAGGGGCTTGGGTTTCCCCCGTGGCGCGGTGGACACTTGTGTTTGGAAAAGTGTTGGGGGCGGCAACGCTTGCCTTGTTTCAGGCCGCTTTATTTTTAGGTTTGGCACCCTTTGTTTCCATTTCACTTTCAACGGGAGTCATTTTAAAAGTATGCCTTGCGCTTGCGTGTGTTGCCATTGCCCTTTCGGCGCTCGGGTTTGCATTGGCATGGAAAATGGATTCGATTCAGGGTTTTCATGCCATCATGATGCTTTTATTTTTACCCATGTGGTTTCTTTCGGGCGCTTTTTTCCCGATTGAAAATGTTCCTGCTTGGATGCGCATGCTCATTCAGGTGAACCCTTTGACCTATGCACTTTCGTGGATTAAACACAGTTTGTGGGGAGAGGCCGCTGTCTCATGGGCCAGTGCCCTTCCGATGGCCCCATCTGTTGGTTGGAGTTTGTTTTTTATGAGCATGGCCTTTTTCATAGCGGTTCGGCGAGCAAAAAAATATTGATGGACGTTGTTTCCCTTACAAAAAGACTGATGAACATTCCTTCGGTGAGTGGTGCAGAAGGAGAACTTGCACGGATGCTTTATCATTTTTTTCGTCAGCAAAGATATTCTGTGCAACGGATTCCCACTGCAAAGAACAGGTGGAATCTTTTTGCGACGTTTGGAAAGCCCAAGATTGTATTGTGTTCTCATCTCGATACGGTTCCACCGGTACTTGCGATTCGAGAAGATCGCAACGCACTTTACGGACGGGGAGCTTGCGATGCCAAGGGAGTCATTGCGGCCCAAATGGCAGCAGGGATTCATCAACAAGACGTTGGTTTTTTATATGTCGTTGGGGAAGAGGTGGATCATCAGGGAGCCATCGATGTTGCCAAGGTTGTTCCAAAACTACATGCCTTGATTGTGGGAGAGCCCACCGAAAATAAATTGGCCATTGGGACCAAAGGCATTGTGAAGGTGGTTCTATCTGTTAGAGGGAGAGCAGCCCACAGTGCTTATCCGGAGAGGGGTGTTTCGGCGGTTCATGTTTTGGTTGAGACAATATCAAAGATCCTGGCGTTACCTCTAGGGAAACATCGCCGATGGGGTGTTGGAAATCTCAATGTTGGAAAAATCACAGGGGGGATTGCTGCCAATGTGTTAGCGCCCCATGCAACGTGTGAAATTTTAGTTCGAACGGTGGGACCCAGTGCAGCCATGTACCAAAAAATAAAAAAGATTTGTCTACCCCCCATCCGCGTGGAACTTGTCGCGATGAATGATCCCATCGCGTTAGATTCGGTTTCTGGTTTTGAAACGACCGTGGTTGCCTTTAACACAGACTTACCCTATTTAAAACGGAAAGCCAAAAAATGGTATCTTTTAGGGCCTGGATCTATTCTGGATGCCCACACGGCCTATGAAAAAATTTCAAAAAAAGAACTTTACAAAGCGGTTGAATTATATCGAATGCTGATCGATCGGATCAGATCAAAGAACTTCTAAAATAAGAAAATAAATCATCATCAAGACCAACCCTACCGGCACCCCAAAACTTGCCCATTCTTTTGTTTTGATCTTTAGTTTTTGGGCTGCAATGATGTTGGGAATATTGCCGGGAATAAGCATTCCCCCACTGATGAGCAGTGCCATCAAGATGGATTTGAGTTGAAGCGACGTAAGCTCGGGGCTAATTTCTGCTGCTGCTAAAGTGGCATTGTCTAAAATGGCAGAGACCATATTGAGCCAATACAGTGCGATCGAAGGAAGCGGTAGAATATAGGCATGAATCAGGGGTTGAAATCCTGCTCCTAAAAAAATAAGTGCCATCACGAAAATGAATACTTTCACTGCTCTAAACAGGACGTCTTGATGTGAATCTGTAGAAAGTTCTTTTTGTTGAAATGAAACCGTTTTTCCATGGAACCAGACTGCCCACAGAGATAAACCAAAAAGTGCAGGTACAATATAAAGAGAAAAGTTTCTAAATAAAAACCAAAAATCCTGATCTAGCTTTGAATTCACAATGGTGCTTAAAGGTTCTCCAATGGGGGTTAACGCTGCCCCGAGGCCAATGGCATAGCAAGCAAGAATCGTAATTTTGGTCTCTGTTTGTTTGCTAAGCTGCAGTACGGTGATGATCTCCACCAAAACCAGTGCAGCAATAATGGCCGTTATCATACTGGAAAGTAATCCCAATAAAAAGATCATCAAAAAGAGAAAGAGCGACTGCGACATGTATCGAAATAAATATTGGAGTGTTGTGTGGAGATAGGGGCGTGTATATTTAAACAGGTAGCCAGCGACCAGAACCACCAAGGAAATAGGGATGGGTTCGCGCAGAGCCTCCAAGACCATAGGTTCACTCCAGCCCCCAGAAATGGTTAAAGCCGAGACCCCCATGATCAATAAAAATAGTTCCAGATGATGTTCAATCTTTCGGTGAACAAAAGGCGCAACAAACGTGATCGCCAAAATAGAACATAGCCCCATTTCCATAAACGTCATAGGGGTCAGCTTAGCGGAATGAAATCAGAATGAATAGTTTTTTTTGGAGAATTTTATAAAAAAATTTCATATAGTAACGCTGCATGGTGAAAGACGACATTCTGAGTTTAATTGTGATCAAATTACTTCGTGTGGGTTCGAAGGAAAAATTAGAAAAAGTATTACGGTCTTCTTCGCCACATGAAATTCGAGATATTTTTCAACAATTAGACCAACTTCAGAAAAAAACATTATCCCATCTTTTATTTGATAAAAAAATTGCTGCCTTTACCATACGAGATTTTAGCGAAGAGGTCTTAGAAGAAATTTTTACACAATTTCCCAAGGAGGTCTTCTCAGAGCTTGTTCAAGCGTTACCGACGGATGATTTGGCAAGTCTGTTTGAAAAGCTATCTCAATCTAAAAAAGAAAACTTAATGATTTTCTGTGATGAAGAGAAAAAGCAACAGCTCTTGCGACTTTTGGCCTACGATCGAGATTCTGCAGGGGCCATCATGAATCCCAATGTGTTTGCCCTTTCTCAGATGGTAACGGTGACGGAGGCCATTCGTCAGCTTCGGAAAAAAACAAAAGGGGAAATGGTGTTTTATTTGTATGTGGTTGATGATGAAAAGCGATTGGCGGGGGTTATTTCATTGCGCGCGCTGATTATGGCTCAAGGGATGACGTTGCTCAAAGATCTGATGGATGGCACCCCGATTGCTGTCAATGCCAAAATGACGCAGCGTGAAGTGGCGCAAAAGATTTCAAAATTTCATTTTTTGGCAATTCCCATTGTCGATGATGCCCAACGATTGTTGGGGGTGATTACGGTGGATGATATTATTGAAGTGGTTCAAGATGAATCCATGCAGGAACTGTATCGCATGGCTGGGATTGAAAAAGATGAGCGTGTGTTTACACCCATTCGAAGCTCTATTCAAAAGAGGGCGCCTTGGCTACTGGTTAACCTAGCAACGGCGGTGCTTGCAGCTCAGGTGGTTTCTTTATTTGAGGGGACGATTCAGAAAGTAGTACTCTTGGCCTCCTTTCTTCCCATTGTTGCGGGGATGGGGGGCAATGCCGGCATGCAAACGCTTACCGTGGCCATTCGAGGTTTGGCTTTAGGCGAAATTTCAACCAAAGATGCTTGGATGGTTGTGAAAAAAGAAGTTTTGTTGGGAATTTGTAATGGGATTTTATGTGGCAGTATTATG
Organism: Deltaproteobacteria bacterium; assembly: GCA_016198185.1. Taxonomy (GTDB): domain Bacteria; phylum Bdellovibrionota; class JACOXK01; order 2-02-FULL-40-11; family 2-02-FULL-40-11; genus JACQJD01. Next base: position 4,343 of record JACQJD010000046.1, on the reverse strand, counting down.
GCCGTGGTTGCTTATGTGTGGAAGGGAATTCCGATGTTGGGGCTTGTGATCATGGTGGCCATGATTGGCAATATTTTTGTGGCAGCAAGTGTCGGGGTGCTCGTGCCGTTGGGGCTTAAGACGCTAAAAATTGATCCTGCTGTTGCTTCCACCGTGGTGGTGACGACGTTTACAGATTGTTGTGGATTCTTTTTCTTTTTAGGGCTTTCGGCTCTTTTAATTCACTTTTTGATCTAAATCGGTCGCCTTGTTTCGGCGTCGCATCCAAAATTTCTGGATTTCAACAAAGACCAAAATGAGCATGGATGCCACCGTCAATTGAATCCAATCCCAAGGTTGCAGCGAGGTGAGCTCAAACATTCTTTGAAGCCAAGGAACGTACATGCCGAGCAGCAATAAAGAGATCGAAACCAGAACCGCTATGATTAAAGCAGGATTGCTCAAGATCCCTGTTTTAAAAAGGGATAAAACTTTATTTTGACAATTAAAGGCGTGAAACAGTTGAACCATCACCAGGCTTGAAAAGGCGATGGTTCTTGCTTTTTCAATGGTGGTGACGGGATCTCGCAGCTCAACCCAGAAGAGCCCTAAGACAATGGCCGACATGAGGAGGCCATTGAGTAAAATATCGCAAATCAATGGTTTCGAAAAAATGGCTTCTTTCGGATGCCTGGGAGATTGTTTCATCATATCTTGTGAGGCGGGATCGACCCCGAGTGCCAAAGCAGGCGGCGTGTCCGTGACCAGGTTCATCCAAAGAATTTGAATGGGGATGAGCGGTAAGGGCAGGGCAAATAACGTCGCAAAAAACATGATGAGGATTTCACCCATGTTGCAAGACAAAAGGTAGCGAATGAATTTAACGATATTGTTATAAATGGTTCTTCCTTCTTCAATGGCAGCCACGATCGTTGAAAAGTTGTCATCGGCAAGAACAATATCGGCCGCTTGTTTGGCGACATCCGTTCCTGTTTTTCCCATGGCAATCCCGACATTGGCGCGTTTAATGGCTGGGGCATCGTTGACGCCATCTCCGGTCATCGCCACAATTTGGCCTTGTCTTTTGAGGCTCTCAATAATTTTGAGTTTTAGGTGAGGTGAAATGCGCGCTAAAACGGAATGATGAAGTAAGGCGCGATCGAATTCGAGCGGTGTCATCGTGTCCAATTGGGTGCCGTTTAAGACTTGATTCGCAGCAGAAATCATTCCCAATTGCGCACCAATATGAGCTGCGGTTTGTGGATGATCGCCTGTAATGAGCAGGGTTCGAATACCAGCCTCATGACAGATTCGGATGGAGTGTCTTGCTTCCTGTCGAATGGGATCGGCAATGGCAACCAACCCCAAAAAGTTCAGATTCTTTTCGAGTTGGAGCGGAGAGACAGCGCGCATGGTTGGGTCTAATGCCCGATAGGCCAGTGCCAATATTCTAAATCCTTTTGCCGCCAATTTTTCAATTTTGTCTGCCAACTGTTTTTTGATTTCTTCTGTGATGGGGAGCAGTTGCCCCCCGTGTTGTTCATGAGAACAGAGTTTGAGGATTTTTTCGGGGGCGCCTTTGGTGAGCAGAACGAAAGATTTTGTGTTGCGATCTTCAAAAAGTTTACTCATGCACTTTCGTTTTGAATCAAAAGGTGCTTCACTGATTTGCCCAAACCGTTCTTCGAGTTTTTCCTGACTGAATCCAGCTTTGGCCCCCAAAACGAGAAGTGCCGTTTCGGTGGGATCGCCAAATGCTTCCCAGGTGTTTCCTTTGGCTTGCAAGGTGGCATTGTTGCAGAGGGTGCAGACAGCAAAGAATTTTTGCAATTCATCGGAAAGGGGTTCCAGCGGCTCTGTTCCAATGAACAGTTTTCCTTGAGGATCTGTGGCATTGCCAGTGACGGAAATTTCTTGTTGGTTTACAAAAATGGCTTGCGCCATCATTTGGCCTTCTGTCAAAGTTCCCGTTTTATCGGAGCAGATGGTGGTGACAGCCCCGAGTGCCTCTACGGCAGGAAGCCTTCGGATGATTGCATTTTTTTTGGCCATGCGTTGAACGCCTAAGGCAAGTGCAATGGCCACAACCGCAATGAGCCCTTCTGGAATACAAGCTACGCCTAAGACAATGGCGATTTTGAGCATCATGAGGGTTGGGATGCCACGTAAAATGCCAATGGTGGCGACCAATAAACACAGCGTGATGGTTAAAAGCACCAAATTTTTGCCCAGCACTTTTAATTTTATTTCTAACGGGGTTGGTTTGTCTTTAATTTCGGTGATTAAATGAGCGATCTTGCCAAGTTCTGTTTCTGCCCCGGTTGCGGTTACGACGACTTTTCCATGTCCAGAGGCAACGCTGGCTCCTCGAAACACGCAGTTTTTTCGATCGGCAATGGCCAGTTGTTTGTATTTGAGGGCCTCTTTTGTTTTTTCGATCGGCAGGGACTCCCCTGTTAAAAAAGATTCCTGGGTGGATAGATTCACCAGTTCTAGAATTCGGCCATCGGCTTGGATGACATCGCCTTCTTCGATGATCAAAACATCTCCCGGTACAATTTGACTGGCCGGAATAATTTTTATTTTGCCATCGCGAATAATTTTTGCTTTGGCAGAGGCTGTCATTTTAAGGCTTTCAATGGTTTTTTCTGCTTTGTATTCCTGGATGACGCCCAAAATGGTATTGATAATGACAACGGCTAAAATAACCACCGCATCTTTCAAGTCATGGGTTACATAAGAAATGGCCGCTACCAAAATTAAGATTAAGATCATAAAATCTTTGAGCTGCTTTAAGGTCAGATGAAGTAAAGTCAATTTTTTACCGGAGGGGAGAACATTGCTCCCAAAATATGATAAGCGCTTTTTGGCCTCTGTTTCTGCGAGTCCATCCTCGGCGTGGGTTTTCAAGGAGCGAAGAACATAAGATACCTCTTGGGTATGAAAATGTTGTGGCTGAATCAGCGAAGTGCCATTCATAAAAATTAGAAAAGAGAAAGAGACTCTGTATCACGCCGAGGATGCACACGTGGAGGCGGAATCATACACCCTCGGATGTGCTCGAGCGTGGCTAGCTTTTTTCTTTTGAGTGTTTCTAAAAATTCAGAAAAAATTTTTGCGGTCAGCATGCAGTCGCCTACCGAACGGTGTCGATCGTTTTCCTTTCGAATTTCAAAACGCTGCACGATGGCGTCTAAGTTGTGCTTCTTCTCGTAGGAAAAAAGCTGTTTGGATAAAGAAAGTGTGTCTAAGCAATAGTTATGAAATGGGAGTTCTGGAAATCGCATGAGGTTTTTGTGAATAAAACTGAGGTCGAATTCAGCATTGTGAGCAATCAGCATTTTGGGGCCTATAAACTCTAAGAATTTTGGGAAAACGGTTTCAATGGTGGGTTGGCCTTTGAGATCTTGAGTGGTGATGCCGTGTACTTGGGTGGCTTGAGGGGGAATTTTTCGCCCAATATCAATGAGGGTATGAAAAATTTCTCCCGTGGGATGGGGGCCGCGCAACTTCAGGGCGCCTATTTCAATAATGTCATCATGCTGATAGGCGTCTAGGCCAGTTGTCTCAAAGTCGAACACCACATATTCAAGTTCATAGAGTGATATTTTTGCCATCAATCATTTATCGTAACGATGTCTTTCAAATGACTCAAGAGATTTTACCAAAAGAAATATCGAAATCCTGCCATGACATCAAAATTGCCACCCACATTGGGATTGAGTCTGATCCCGGGTGCCAATTCCACAAAGAGACCATAAGGATTTTGTTGATATAAGAGATCGGCGCCTATGGGAATGCGGATCCAGACATGGGTATCAAAAAAACCAACTTTGACACCGCCACCGGCATGGGCATGTAAATCGGCCGGAGCAAAGAAATTTAAAACTTTAAGATCGTGAAATTGGTAGAGCGCATCTGCAAACAGCATCCACCCACCGCTAAAGTCATATCCCGTTCCAAATTGGGTTGAAAGAGGCCATTGCATCTCTTTAAACCAATATTTTCCACCCACACCAACATCTGTTCCCACAAAAGCGCCTAGACCAAAATGCTTGCTGGTGTCTTTACGATGGCGTGTTTGTGTGGAAGATGGTTTCGTTGGTTTTTTGGCGGCAAGCAGTGTGGACGAGAGCTGAAAGAAAAAAAGTGAAATCAAACAGGTAATTCCTATTTTTTTTAAAGTCTGCATGTTGCACCTCCTTGCAATAGTTCAAGTATAAAGAATTTTAACTTTAAAAGTAAATAAGATGATTCTTTTCAACCCATTAAAACAGAGGAAAAGGATCGTCTTAAGCGGAGCCTGGTAAATAAGAGTTTCTTTTTAAGACAATCTCGGAGGTCTGGCCCGCTCTGGGTGGGGC
>JACQJD010000041.1 GCA_016198185.1 Deltaproteobacteria bacterium | reverse complement strand
GGAGAGCTTTTGAGCCAATGCTTTTCCCACCGTTGTTTTTCCAGAACCTGGAAGACCTACCAGAATATACGCCGGATTAGATGTAATCATAGCCCGGGGGAAGCTCTTCATCTTTGGGAACAATTTCAAGTTGCACGTGTTTTAAAATTTCTTTTCGATCACGAAAAATTTTAAGAACGATTTTTCTAGGAATTTTAGAACCTTTGTTTTTTTCAATCATTTTTTGCAAGTCATATTTGGTTTTGATGGTTTCGCCATCGGCCCCCATGATCACATCTCCAAACTTAACCCCTGCTCGAGACGCAGGTCCGTCTTTAATCAAATTTGCAACCAAAACACCCTCTGCAATTCCAAGAGCAGATTCATCCACATAATTGGTCACGGATCCCCCCACAATTCCCAACCATTGTCTTAAGACCCGTCCATATTTCTTTAAGTCGGGTTCAATATTTTTCACCGTATTAATGGGAATGGCAAACCCAATTCCTTGTCCAGATCTTTGGTTGGCCGCATTGACCCCAATGACTTCCCCTTTTCGATTAAACATAGGTCCGCCGCTATTGCCTGGATTAATCGCAGCATCGGTTTGAATAAAATCATCAAAGGGACCAAAACCAATCGTTCGATGTTTTGCAGAAATAATACCTTTGGTCACGGTATTTTGAAGTCCAAAGGGATTCCCAATGGCAATCACTTCTTCTGCAATCCGTATCTTGTCAGAGTCCCCCAAAGGAAGTGGGCGAAAATTCTGATTGGGCTCCACTTTGAGTAATGCAATATCGTATTTACTGTCTTTTCCAATGAGCTTTGCTTTCAGACGCACTTCATTGTGTAAGATCGCCACAATGGTATCCGCATAAGCAACCACATGGGCATTGGTGACCACATACCCTGTTTCATCAATGACAAAACCAGACCCCCTGGCATCCAATTTTTCAGGCCGCACTTGTCGGGGAAACATCGTGTTGGGCAAACCAAAATATTTAAACAAATCATCCAGCTCCGCCCCCCAAGGAAGGACTTCTTTAGATGGATTGCTCGTGACTTGTAAATTCACCACCCCCGGTGCAATGGATTCCACCAAATCTGGCAGACTTTTCAATTTTTTTTCTTGGGTGAAAAATGCGGCCTGTAGAGAATGTAGGGGAAATGAAATGGCAACCGCCATTCCCACAAGCCCCAGGATGATTTTTTCCATTCCTGTAAATTATCACGAGGGCTTTTTAAAATTCAAGCAAAGGTTCAGTTTCCAAAAAGTTTATGATACAGCGATTGAACCGCATATCCAGCAATGGAGGTTGATCGCTGTACGGAAATCCCATTAGGCGTTTCTAGCTCATGACGCATGGCCTCGGAATACAACTTGAATTCTTTTAACGCTTCCATGACGGCATCTTTTCCAAAATATTTTGGATTGCCATTGGTATCGGTAAGGTCCAAATTGCTTTTAACTTTTGCCTGAAAGGCACTGGCATCAAAATCAGTGTTTTCAAACAGAACACTTACGATTAAGAATGCCTCCGCCTGAGATAAGATCACTTTCTCACCATGCTGATCCATGATCGAATTTAAATACGTATACAGGCCTAAAAAGTCACCCAATTTTTGGGATTCAAGAAGTTTTAAGGTCACATAGATGAGCAATGCTTTTTTGGCTTCCATGCTATCGCCACGTGCCACGCTTAAATAAACGGGCGTACCCCTGGTATCTTCTTTTAAACCACTGAGGGCATCATAAGTTGTTTTAAATTGATCCAGCGAAATACCTTCGCTGATAAATTTCACAGCATATAAAACAAGTTTCTTGGAAGCATAACCCGACGTTACATCTCCAATCGTGGATACATTGCGAGATAGAAAATCAAGCGTAGCATAGAATTGATCCAGTAAAATTTTCTTTTCTACCATGACCTGGGCTTGATCCAAAGCTTCTTTCACCCAGTAGACATATTCACTCTCAGAAGATTTTAAAAAAGTAAAATAGAGAGAATAATCTTCGAGCTCATCCAATGAAAGATGCCCTTTGACCCACACGCTGGCTTTATGGAAAGCTTCCTCGTCTGAATAGATCGGCGTATTGATCAGTCTTTTTGCATGCTGAATATACAAATAAGCGCGTTTAAAATTCTCTTCATGGAAGTTTTCCGAAATCACAACAACCGCACGTTGTAAGGCCGTCAAAGCTTGTGATCTTGCTTTCGAGATATCGGCATCGAATGCCGTATGCTCTAATAGAAAACGATACATGCCATAGACACGATCTGGATCCAGATTTTTTTGGGCGATCTCAAGCGCCACCCCGAAGGCCCCTCTTGAATCCAAAACAGTCGAAGCTCCTTCATTTTCTGAAATTCGGTCTTGACTCAAGCCTGCATATAGTTGCTTTAGCTTCTCAAAATCTAATTTTCGAGAAACAATTGTTTTGGCATGCTCTACCGCTTCGCTTTCCGTCCATAAGGAAAGCTTCCCATTTTTATCTGGAGCAGCCAGAGAATAAACATACGTTAAGACTTCTTTATAGTGTTTTATATTAACGGAATCACTTAAGATCTCTCGAAATTTCTCAATCAGTTGCGCAGAAGAGAGGACCCGGTTACCTTTTTCACGAGAAATGGTTGCAAAATAGCCCATCAGCGATTGAAATAAGGAAAAACGAATTCCGGCATCTACAAAATCCTTGGCATGGCGCTCAGCAGTCATTTCGACATCACCGGTGGCCCACATCTCCTTGCCAGATCCCGGCAATAATTTTGTCTGCCGCACCTGAGCAGGATAAGCATTTTTTGCTTCCATCCGATCCTTGAGCAATCCAAAATAATGTTCATAGCGTTGTAATTCTTCGCTATCGACTGGCACCTCAACTGCGGCTGATGGTGCTTGCGTTACGGAAGCCTGATGAGAGACATCCCCGCCACTTGCTTTTGCTGGGTCTTTTTCATCCTCATCTGATCCAAAAATAGCACGCATTGGCCAACCCAGTGTGTTGTCCCAGATTTTTGTAAAGGTGCTCACCCCGGATTCCGAAGATTTTACTTCAGAGGCCCTTTCCATGTCTGGTACCGTACCTATGACGACAGGTGTCGCAGGAACAGACTCCGCAGCCTCTGTCTCTTTTTTCGAATCTTTATCTTTACCATTACCCTTATTATTCGCTCCATTCGCTGGCATTTCTGTATCCCCAAGAACGGCATCTTGAATAGATTCATTTTCTGGTGGCGAAGTAGAATCTGAATTTTTTGCCAGTTCGTTCGTTTTAGCTTCCGGGGCTTTCGCGGGTCTCGATTTTTTCTCACCGCAACCAGAACCCGCAATTAAAATCACACTTAACAGTATCCAAAAAAACTTGTTCATAAAACCTCCACGAGCATATTTCGATGCTCGCCCCTTAACTAATGCAAAATGCTTGCCAGTCAAGACTTCTTTTAGAATTCGAATAGATTTCAAATACTTACCCACAAAAGCCCCTGCCAAGCATTGCTCGCCAAAGTGACAAAAAAGGCTAGACAGAGTGACACTTTACGCCATGGATGCTGGAAATGAACCGACCCTGTCTTTTTAGAATTCAAACATAAATCCAAGAACAATAATCAACACTTAGCCTTATTTTAATTCAGAATTCCTTTGACATTTTTTTTTGGCATGAGGTTTGCAATACATTAAAAGTATGAGACTCGTAATGCATGTTTTATTTTTAGGGTTGGTCCTTCTGGGATTTCTGCTCACGGGCTGTGGTGAAGGCGAATTTTCTTTAGAAAAAATCTTTATTATGGATGATAGCAAAGCCGAAGACTCGAAGAGCGATTTAACCCCCGCAGATGTCGAAGGCCTTGAAACCAATATCGATGATGAAACCGTTGTTCGAAAAAAATTAGAATCTCTGGCCAGAAAACAATTCAACCTAGAGGATCAAGACGATCGTCAAACAGCGGTAGCAGCCATTCATTATGCCATTGTCATTTTAAAACGATCTGATTTTATACCCGAAGCAAAACAATCTCCTTGTGATTGCCATTATGCTTCAGAAACATTTAAATTGGCCGTGCAACTGCTGGCAAACTTTAGCACCCAAATGCATACCCAAAAAATCATCACCCTTCGCAAAGATGAAAAGAAGGGCAAAGACTATGAAAAAATCTATGACAGTTTCAAAGAGGCCAAAACGTATTTAAAAGATATTTCTGACATGGACGTTGCGGATCATGTCCAAGCCGAAGGCGATGCAACCAAACTCGAAGAAATCCAAACCATAGCCAAAAAGGCATTGGAAACACTCTCCAAAACAAGTGATTCCAGCTCCGAAAAATCTAAAAAAGACAACACAAAGAAAGACTAATTTTCATCTTGAACCCACAGGGGAGAAGGATTCTAAAATCTATTGAGGCGGCTTACGGACAAACCCAACGGGGCCCCTGATAAGATCTCGTAGGCTCGAGATGCAATGCCGCCCACGAGATCTTATCAGGGCCCCCATTACGTTTTTCTGAAATACATTGAGATATAAATTTTTGTATGCGAAGGCTCTAACGTATGGAAGAAGTCGTTATTGTAAGCGCTGTTCGCACACCCGTTGGAAGTTTTAATGGAGGGCTTTCTGCGATTCCAGCTCCAAAATTGGGGGCCACCTGTATTGCAGAGGCACTTCTGCGCAGTGGCATCGAAAAATCCAAGATCGAGGAAGTCTACATGGGCTGTGTCTTAACCGCGGGCCTGGGTCAGGCCCCCGCCCGACAAGCAACACTCTTTGCCGAACTCCCCCCTTCGGTTCCTTGTACCACCATCGGAAAAGTTTGTGGATCGGGACTCAAAGCCGTCATCCTGGGCACCCAAGCCATTCAAACAGGAGAGGCTACCACGACCGTCTGCGGCGGCATGGAAAACATGAGCCTATCACCTCATCTTTTAGAAAAATCCCGTCATGGATACCGTTTGGGGCATCAAACCCTTTCAGATTCTATGATTAAAGATGGCCTCTGGGATGTCTATCACCAATTTCACATGGGCAATGCCGCAGAGCTGTGTGTCAAAAAATACCAGTATTCACGAGAAGCTCAAGATGCCTTTGCCATTCAAAGTTATGAAAAGGCATTGAAGGCAGAACGAGATGGGCATTTTCAAGAAGAAAGAATTTCCGTTGGAAAAGTCACCCAAGACGAAGAGCCTCACAAAATGCCACTCGATAAAATTCCAACTTTAAAGCCCGCATTCGACCCAGCAGGAACGGTCACCGCTGGCAATGCTTCCAAACTCAATGATGGCGCTGCCGCTTTGGTTTTAACCAGTGCCACCGAAGCCAAAAAAAGAAAATTAACACCGCTCGCCAAAATTATAGCCCATACCAGTTTTGCGCAAGCACCGGAGTGGTTTACAACAGCTCCCGTCGGAGCCATTCAAAAAATTTTAAAAAAAACAGATCTCACGCTCAAAGACATTGACCTGTTTGAAATCAATGAGGCCTTTGCCGCAGTTGCCATGGCCACCATCTGCGATCTAAAATTAGATCCAAAACGGGTAAATATTCATGGGGGTGCTGTCGCTCTCGGTCACCCCATTGGGGCCAGTGGCGCACGCATTTTAACAACACTGATTTACGCTCTCAAACAGAACCATCTCAAACGTGGTTTGGCGGCCATTTGCATTGGGGGCGGGGAAGCCTGCGCCATGATCGTTGAATCGAATTTGTGACACAAAAAAAAGCGCACCTCTATTTGTTATGCCTTACCCTGCTCTGGGGCAGCACTTTTCCCATCTTAAAATGGCTCTCTGACGATATCAGCCCCGCACTCATTTTGTGGATCCGCCTGGGACTTTCAGCCCTGGCCTGCCAGTTTTTCTTTCATGCAGAAATAAAATCTTTATTTTTCACATTTCCTGAATTTTGGAAAATGGTAAGGGCTGCAAGTTTCATGGGACTTGCAATGTTTTTGGCTTTTTGTTTTCAACTGGAAGGCATGCGGTTTACAACCGCTTCTCACAGTGCTTTTATCACGGGATTTTATTGCATGTTTGCGGCTTTGCTCTCCTTTTTGCTCGGGCGAGAAAAACCACAGCCCCTGGTCTATCTTGCCATTGGCATATCCATGACAGGACTTTATTTTTTATCGATTTCAGAACACTCTTTTTCATTTCGATGGGGGGACTTTCTGACCTTCATTTGTGCTATTTGTGTTGCTGTTCATATTTATCTCACCGATAAATACAGCCGCTGTTATGCCATCAATGCCCTCAATGCGCTGCAGTTGTGGTGGATGTGGCTCTGGGCGACAGTATATCTTTCGGTCTATCAACATTTTTCACCTATTGTTTACAACCCCCATTTTTCCAAATTTGGGGTTTCCATTGGCTTATTGTATTTGGGGATTTTTTGTACGGCCTTTACTTTTTGGATTCAAACCCTAGCACAAAAATATACTGCTCCCAGTTTTGTGGGACTCATCTTCATTATGGAAACCGTCTTTGGAGCACTTTTTTCCATGGCGTTTCTCGCAGAATGGATTACCGCACGGGAAGCCTTTGGCGCAGCCCTTATTCTCGCAGGACTTATTCTCAGCCAAATTCCGCTGATCCTCCAAAAAAAAAGCCAGAGAGTTCTTTAATACTTGGGGGTAAGAAATAGGTCGTATTAAAGATCCCCTCTGGCTAGGTGGAAAGAGTCTACACAAGGCTGTTGAAAAAGGCCCATCTACGTCGTTGCCCTCGTCGGGCCTCCTTCAACGTACTGTTCAAGTACGCCTCAGGCGTCCCTCCTCGGGACGCCTAGTATCTGGGCCTTTTTGAACAGCCTTCTATAAATTATAAATATGCAAACCCAATGCCATTCTAATCTTTCTCTGTAACTTCTCTGAACCTCGCACACTCTCTCTCTTTCATTAAAATGTAATGAGTGCATTTTATTGTAGATCTTTTTGATAGTGTCTAAAACAAAGACATATTGAAATGGAACACCCCCTCGTGGTAGTTTTTTAAATTCAATGGCAAAATTAAAAGGCATCATTAACGTCAATGGTCGAATCGAGGCGATCGATCAAGCCAAAGTTCCAGTCATGGATCATGGTTTTTTGTACGGCGATTCGATTTATGAAACCTCTCGCACGTTCCAGGGATTTCCCTTTCAGCTCCAAGAACACATCCGACGTCTGTTTCACTCTGCCGCTTATTTAAAATTAAATCTTCCCTGGACACCGGAAATGATCATGGATCGCATTTTGAAAACCCAGCTTCACTATTGGAAAAAATATAAGAACAAAGAAGACGTCTATATTCGGGTCATCATCAGTCGTGGTTTTGGAGATATTGGGTTTGATTTACATCTTTGCCCTTCCCCCACACTCATCATCATTGTTAAAGAACTCACCCCCATTCCACCCGAGCGATATCAAACAGGGCTTCACATCGCTTTGGTAAAAACCATTCGAAACCATCCCAAAGCGCTGGATCCCAATGTCAAAACGGGAAATTATTTAAATAATATTTTGGCCTATCTCGAAGCCAAACATGAGAAGGCAGAGGATGCACTCCTTGAAAATGACAAAGGGCAACTTACAGAATGCACGAGAAGCAATCTTTTTCTCATTAAAGATGGAAAGCTTCATACGCCTTCTCTGGACAGCGGCATTTTACGAGGCCTCACCCGAGAACTCGTGATTCAAACTGCCAAAGAACAGGGATTCGACGTTTTAGAAAATCACTTAACTGCCGAAGATTTATTCTCAGCAGATGAATGTTTTATTTGTAGCTCCCTTCAAGCCATCATGCCTGTAACGCGATGCAACCACAAAGCGATTGGAACAGGAAGACCAGGCCCCATCACCACAAACCTCATGGGGCATTTTAAAAAGGCGATGACCAAACACATTGCGGAGGTCTTCTGTTAACCAGAGTTCTGCTACTCTGGTTGGTCATCGAACTCATGGGCTGCGGGCCACCGCCTGTTCGAAAAACATTGGACCCTGAAAAAATAAGCCTTCACCAATGGATTCAAGAAGACCGGCAAAACGAAATCAAGCGCCTGACTCATCTGTTAGAACAAGGGTTCTTACACGACAAAACCACCCTCCAAAACATGCATTTTCAACTCGCCTATCTTTATTTTCAGGTTAAAAACTTCGAGCAATCTCAAAAATATTTTTCGGCTTTAATGAAAGAAGAAAATTTTGCGTACCCGGAATATGTTTATTTTTATTTAGGCCGTATCGTGCTCGAACAAAATGACTGCGACCAAGCCAAAATTTTTCACGCCACCCTTAAGAAAAAATTCGCCAATTCTCCATCGGAGTTCCGTTTCCAAGAAGCGATGGATACGACCTGTAAACCTCCTTTGGATATCAAAACATATCCTAAAAAAGAACGCAGAGAAATTTTAAGGCGTTCGTTCTATGAAACCGCTCTCGATGCTTATAAAAATAAAAACTATGATGAGGCCGTCACAAGTTTTGAAAAATATCTCAATCACGTACACGCCACCCATCCCCACGTTAAAGATACTCTGCTGAAACTGGCCATTATTTATAAACGGCAAGGACAGAAAGAAAAACATTTGAAAATGCTGTGGCGATTGGCAAAACTAGAACCCGCCTCCAGAAAGTTTCCCTATCACCCCAAGTGGCTTTATGAAATAGCCAAATTTTATTGGAACAATGATGAAGTTGGAAAAACAAAAACCTATTTGCAAAAACTGATCCAGTGGCCGGAACACAACTATGTGGGACGCTCTCACTATATTTTGGCAAAACTCTCTGCGGAACAATTCCAATATCTGCATGCCAGCGCTCAAATGGATCAAGCATCTCAAAACATGCTCAGTGCTTCCTTAGAAGAAGAAATTATCTATCTCAAGGGATGGTACGCCTACCGAGGGAAAGAGTTCGCATCAGCCACGTTGGAATTTAAAAAATTTTTGTCTCAATACCCAAAATCGGATTATGCTGCCACCGTTCGATATTGGCTAGGACGTTCTTATGAAAAAATGGACAATCCACGAGAAGCTCAAGAAATCTTTAAAGACACCCTGAAGTCTTCCCCACATTCGTATTATGCGTTTCGTGCGTTGAATCGATTGAAGTCAAAAAGAGAATCAACCTCGTTTGAAAAAAAATTAAGTTTCTCTTTCCCTTCTTCCGTTCTAGAGAAGTTGGATGTCCCTCAATTCAATCGCATTGAAGAACTGGTTCGGTTGGGATTTGGAGAAGATGCGACGTATGAACTTCAAAAAATGATCCCATTGGATCAAACCTTTCGTTGGCCCTGGCGCTTTCAATATTATCTTGCCGGGCTCTATCATTTGTCTGGAGATTACATTTCCTCATTTGTCATTTTAAATTCACTCCAACAGCGCCATGGGAATGATTTACCGAATCATTATTGGTTACTGCTTTACCCCAGGCGCTACTGGAAGCTCATCGTAGCGTATGCCAAACAATTTGAAATCGACCCCTATTTGATTCTATCCATCATGCGACAGGAAAGTGCTTTTGATCCTTACGCGATTTCATCGGCAGACGCTTATGGATTGCTTCAAATTCAACCCATGCTGGCGGAAGCACTGGGACATGAACTCAAACGCCCGCTCAAAGACAAAAATGAACTTTTGATTCCAGAAGTAAATTTGTATTATTGCATGTATTATATTTCCAAATTATTAAAACAATATAATGGAAATATGGTCTTAACGTTGGCGGCCTATAATTCCAACCCTGCGGCTGTTCAAAAATGGATGCACCGCTATTGGTCCGATGATGTGGAAGAATTTATCGAGCAGATCCCCTATCGGGAAACACGAAGCTATGTCAAACTCATCTCGAGAAACTATTCCAACAATTACCTGATTCACGAAAAACAATTTAAATTATTTCCATAATGAGAACCTGAAGAGCGTTTACAAGAAAAAATCTTTCTCTAAAATACGCCCTTTTTGTAAATGATCAATTTTGAGAATTTTAGAGGGTCTCGACTTTTTTCCAGCCAACCAACACCAGGGTGTTTTACGCGTCATCCCGAACGCGAAGCGTGAGGGATCTCATAGTTTAAGCCAAGGGAGTAGTGACAATGTGTCATTTCGAGGCCGCACGCCGAGAAATCTCATCGCTTTTAAGATGAATTATGCACTACGTGCATAATTCCCCCGAGCCCTAAAAGGGCGAGAGGGGCCCCATGCGCTGGGGAAAGATTTCGAATATTGTCAGGATGAAATCGGCCAAAGGCCGATTTCACTTCGAGCACCGAAGGCGCGAGGAAGTCTCCTGGTTTATAGCAATGAATATTTCATCGTTTTCAAGGTAAAAGAGATATTTGACAATGCTTAACAGCCAATTTCTTCTTTAGAAGCACCCGTTTCCCAAAGATGGAATTTCAAACCAAATGGGTCACTTACCATAATACTTTTTTGGCTATATTCTTGAGTGATTTTACAGCCCGCGCTAATTAACTTCTCTTTTGCTTCAGAAATATTTCTAACTTCGAAATCAAAGAAAGTATTGTTTTGGTTACTTTCTTCAACATAAAAAGTAACATCTCCACATTTTAATTCACTCTCTTTGCCTTTATTTTTTAATAATTTCATTCCTAAAACATTCTGGTAGAATTTTGCTGCTTTTTTATGATTCTTAACTTGGAAAGCAATGTGTTTCGTTAGTTTAAATGACATTAGGCTGCCCACTCACACGCTAAAACATATGGCACTTGAGTAAATCTTGTCTAGCATAAATTTATAAGCGTATTACTCTGGTATCAGCACACAATTTAGTGTCCTGCGGGGAGACTTCTTCGGCGCTTCGCGCCTCGAAGTAAAATCGGCACACAGTGCCGATTTTATCCTGTTCTGGCT
>JACQJD010000047.1 GCA_016198185.1 Deltaproteobacteria bacterium | reverse complement strand
GTCTTAAGCGGAGCCTGGTAAATAAGAGTTTCTTTTTAAGACAATCTCGGAGGTCTGGCCCGCTCTGGGTGGGGCTGACCTAAAAAGGGCAGCCCCACCCAGCGGGCCAGACCGAGAGCTTAGGCGCACCCACCCGCTGGAGGTGGGCGACGCCGTATCTTAAAAAGAAACTCTTATTTACCAGAACCAAACTAAAAATACGTGTGCTTTTTCTCTGTTTTAATGGGTTGAAAAGATATTGATGATTAAATTATGAGCAATCAGTGCTTTCGAGGTCTTTCAAAATAACATTATAATAGAGGTCTCGATTGAAATTTCGGTCATAGATGAGGGCGGTGGATTCTGCGTCATTCTCAAGACTATAGCTATCGTGGTTGGCGGATCCAATGGCAGAAACAACGCCATCTATATAGAGCATTTTTGAATGGTTAAACCGTTCTTGGTAGAGGCATAGATGGACTGGAGAATCTTTGAAAGGTTTATATCCAAACCAGGCGTGATAGACATAATAAAACGTTTGCCACCAAGAAGTCGAAATAGAATTTGTAACCAGGTAAACGTTGACCCCTCTGTGGGCAGCTTCCAGAATCAAATGATTGAATTCATCATTTAAATAAAGGTTGTTTCCTTGCCAAATGATGGTGTGTTGGGCCTTGGCAATCAGGGCTTTATAGGCTTGGGTTAGGTATTTTTTGCCTTGATAGGGCTCATTATAGATAAACCGCACTTCTCCTGTATGATCTCTTTTTTCTTTGGGTGTTCGCTCATCTGGCGGACAAAATTCGATTGCAGGCGGTGATTTTATTAAACTGCGTGTTAACTTTTTCCACACGTTTCTAAAATGCTTCGAAAATTCTTTGGCCACGGGGCCTGAAAGATAGACATCGGTATCGCGCCATTTAAAGTCGAAAGGGACAAACGGATAATCTTGATTATACAGATTTTGTCCACCCACAATGGCATACTCGTCATCGACAATAAACAATTTTTCATGCCAGCGAATGGAGCCTGGGTAGTCGTCTTGGCTGGTGTTAAAAAAAGCAACGTGTACCCCTGCTTCTTGCAATTGTTCAATATGATTTGATCCGAAAGAGGAAAGGTAATCATCCACAATAAAATAGATGGGAATGCCTTGTTGCGCTTTGTCTATCAGGACTTTGAGGAGTTCATCCATTTCAGAATCCCGGACCCCGTAAAAAACCATGGTGCTCAAGTAAATAGAGCGTGTCGCCTTTTGGGCCAATTCTGTTTTTTTGTTTAGGGAAGGGACGGCATTGAGGAGCACGGCCGCCTCTTTAAACAAAGAAAGCTCGGAATGAGATTGTTGTGACAATTCATTTTGAAAGGTTTCCGATAAAATAGGGTGTTTGGGGTCAAATTCGAAATGGGAGTACGTAAAACACTTTGCCCCATTTCCGAAGCCCGCGATCAAAACACCTAAGATTGCAACACAACACGACAATCTAGACATTCATTATGTTTCTATGAGTTTTTCAAAACCATAGCAAGATATTTTTAAGATTTTGTGTTGGATCACTGCCAGGATTCCTGTGGCGGCATTGCAATTCGAGCCACAGGGATCCTGGCAGTGATCTATACAGAATCTTGAAAAGCATCCCTGAATGGCATAGAAGCAGATACTTTATGATTTATTTAGATAATGCTGCCACAACGCGATGTGATCCAGAGGTTTTAAGGGAGTTGGTAGGATTTTATGAAGATTTTCATGGAAATCCGTCTGGCTTACACAAGCTAAGCTGGAAGGCGGAACAAAAGATTGCCGAAGCGCGTTCTTTTTTTGCGAACTACTTTAAAGTTCAGGAGTCCCAAGTGATTTTTACGTCCGGTGGGACAGAGGCCAATAATTTGGCGATCAGTGGGTACTTAAAAAGAACTTCTCAGAAAGAAAAAAGACAAATATTAACGTCACCTCTAGAACACGCGTCTGTGTGGGAAGTGGTGGAGGATTGGAAAAGAAAAGGCAATGAGGTGATCTATCTGCCGGTGGATCGATGGGGGCAAGTGGATGTCGGGGCGTGCGAAAGGCTTTTGACCCCGCATGTGGCGCTGGTGTCTTTGATGGCGGTCAATAATGAAATTGGGACACTGGAGCCCATTGAAAAAATAGGGCAGCTCATTCGTCAAAAATATCCCAAGATCGCTTTTCATGTCGATGGGGTTCAGGCTTTTGGAAAGATTCATTGTTCTCCCTGGATGCAAACAGTGGATTTTTTGACACTCTCAGCGCATAAAATTCATGGGCCCTTGGGAAGTGGGGCATTGATTTGTTCAGGACGCAAAAAAATAGAACCTCTATTTTGGGGAGGAGGTCAAGAATTTGGGCTTCGGTCTGGAACACAAGATACAGCAGCGATGATGGGATTTTATCTGGCTGCTCAAAAGATGATTCAAAACCAAAGCATTTATGCTGAGCATGTGCGCAGGCTGAATGATTATTTTCGTCAAAGATTGTCTCAGAAAGCATTTTCATTTTATGGCGTGAGCCCTCAACAGGCATCTCCTTATATTCTGAGCGTGTGTTTTCCAGGCGTTTCTTCGGAAGTGCTTCTTCGGATGTTGGAGGAACATGAGATTTATGCATCGGCAGGATCTTCCTGTCAGATGAAATTAAAAAAAACGTCACGTGTTCTTTTGGCGATAGGGGTGAATGAGAAAGATCGGGACAGTGTGATTCGATTTGGCCTTTCAAAAGACACAACTCGTGAAGAGATCGACCGAACGCTCGAGGTCTTAGAAAATGCGATTCAACGCTTTTTTCCTCGTCACAAAGGCCCAGGTGAGGAGCCACACAAAGTGAGTTTCTCATGAACCCTTTTGGGTACCTCATTCGCTATGGCGAAATTGCTTTGAAAGGCAAAAACCGCCTTCAGTTTGAACATCGTTTGATGGCCAATATTAAAAAAATAGTGGCCGATCCGTCTAGAGAAGTCTATCGAACGTGGGGCAGAATGTATGTTCAAGGGGTTCATGATGATAAAACTGAAGAAAAACTAAGAAATGTCTTTGGGATTGCTTCCTTTAGTCGAATCTTTGTGACCGGCAAAGATCATTTTCAAGAAGATGCTCTCAAGTTATTGAGAGGAAGTGTGTTGAAGAATCCTGCCATTCGTTCATTTTGTGTTCAAACCAAACGCTCGGATAAAACCTTTCCCATGATTTCTCCAGAAATCAATCGTAAGGTTGCAGAGTTTATATTAAGCCATCATCCGGAACTCAAAGTTCATTTGACATATCCTGATTTAGAAATTGGCATTGAAGTTCGTTCTGAAGGAACCTATTTATTTACAGAAAAAATTCAAGGAAGGGGTGGGCTTCCTTCTGGCGTGAGTGGAAAAGTACTTTGTTTATTATCGGGAGGGATTGATTCCCCGGTTGCCGCCTATTTGATGATGAAGCGTGGGTCACTTTGTGATTTTGTTCATTTTCAGAGTTATCCTTATACAAGTCTGCAAAGCCAAGAAAAAGTAAAACAACTTTTCCAGAAACTTGCAGCCTTTGAGTCAAACGCCACTTTATATTTGGTGCCTTTTTCTCACATTCAAGAGGAAATTAAAGAAAAGTGTTCTGAACGATTTCGAACGCTTCTTTATCGTCGAATGATGCAGAGAATTGCAACAGAGCTCGCCAGGCGTTCTCATGCTCTTGCGTTGGTGACAGGAGAAAGTCTGGGGCAAGTGGCGAGCCAAACGATGGAAAATGTAGCATCGATCGGTGCTGTAACCTCTATTCCTGTTTTGCGTCCACTGATTGGGTTTGACAAAGAAGAAACCATTTCATGGTCCAAAAAAATTGGAACGTATGAGCTTTCGATTCAACCCTTTCCAGATTGTTGCGCCTTATTTCAACCCAAGTCCCCGGCTACCAAGAGTTCAGCTCAGGTCTTAGAAGCAGAAGAGCAAAAATTCAATTGGGAGTACTTCTTGGAAGATGCATTGAGGCGTATCGTCACACCGATTTGACAAGAGCGCTTTTATGGGTAAACTAAAAATATATTTTTATGGAACGTTTGTTGGAATGAAGTCTTAAGGAATGTTTTCATGAGAAGGATATCACTTACAATTTTAATTTGTATTAGCACATTTTTATTTTATCAATGTGGTGGTGGTGGCGACAAAGTGGGGAGTGGAGAATCTGGTGTTGATTCTACAGCACAAAGTTTATCTAGCATTCAGATAAAACAACTCATGGTCGAAGGAGGGGCAAGCATAGAGCTATTTGCCGAAGGAGGTGCAGCACCCTATCGCTTTTCACTGGCCCCAGACGCAAAAGGCTCTATTAATGCCGAAGGGCATTATTTTGCACCACCCGCCGGAGAAAACACAGTTATTACAGTAACAGATTCAACAGGAAAAACAGTATCTATTATAATGATATTCTCTCAACCTCTTTCCATAGATCCGGCATCGTCTGTTTTGGAAAAGAACGGTGAAATTATTTTTAAAGTAAATGGCGGCTTTTCGCCCTATGTTTTTTCAACTGATTTCGGATCCGTTGTGCAAGATACAGGTAAGTATACCGCTCCTAATGAAGTTGGAAGCGCATTCATTACTGTTACGGATTTTATTGGAAACTCAGTAAAGGCTTCTCTTGAAATTGTTGCTCCGTTAGAAATAATTTCTAACGGAGATATGGTTATGGGTGTTGGTGCTACAAAACAAATTCAAGTTACAGGTGGTGTTTCGCCGTATACTTTTTCAGTAGACATAGGGTCCATTGATCAGCAGGGAAATTATACAGCGCCTCTTAATGGTGGAAGTGCAATGATTACGGTAAATGATGAAGAAGGACGGTTTGCTCAAGTTCAAATTACAATTCATCCATTGGTTGTAGAATCGACATTTTCTGAAATTTTAGTAAAAAACCAAAGAACTTTCACAGCTTCTGGTGGTACGCCTCCTTATATTTTTTCAACCAGTCTCGGAAGGATTAATGCTAATTCTGGTGTGTACACTGCTCCCGATTATGCTTCGGAAACTTCAACAGCTACAATAACAGTAACAGATAGTATAGGCGTTTCTGTTTCTACAAATGTTGATATTAGAGAATCATTGGTTGTGCAACCTACACATAAAAGGCTCATGAAAAATATGACAGAATTATTTTTTGCGAGCTTCGGTAAAAAGCCTTACACTTTTTCAATGCGAAGTGGATATGGTTCTATTGATCAGTATGGAAATTATACAGCGCCTGATCGAGTCAACGGCACCGGCATCGATCGTGAGACCATTATGGTTACAGATGCAAATGGTGATTCAGCGGTAGCATTTGTTACGGTTGTTGATACTCTTTCAATAAGTCCACAAAATATTACTTTAGAAATAAATAGCACAAAAAGTTTTCAAGTAACTGGGGGAGCTCTACCTTATACTTATATTACGACTTTTGGGACTATTGATTCAAGTGGCTATAGAGCGCCTAGCCATGAGGGTTCTGGAAGTTTAACCGTGAGAGATGCTGACGGAAATAGAGTTACCGCCTCAATTTTTGTTGTTCTTCCCTTAAAAATTAATCCAGGAAATATTAAAACGATTTTGAGAAATGGCGTGAAACAGTTTTCAGCCAATGGAGGCGTGCCCCCTTATCAATATTCAGTTTCACATGGGAATATTTCTTCTTCTGGATCATATCAAGCGCCGAATACTTTATTATCTGCTGTTTCTCTTACAGCCACAGATGCCAGGGGGCAAGTGGCGACGGTGTTGTTCAATATTGTGGATGTAATGCAAATTTCAGTGGGCGCTGGACATAGTTGTGCCTTATTTACAGATGGTTCACTAAAATGTTGGGGGAATAATAAATTTGGACAGTTGGGAAACTCAAACCCTTCTTCTAGGCTGACCCCAACCACGGTTGAGAATGTTGAGCCCATTAAAAAAATTTCAGCAAGTTTTAATAGTACCGCAGCTGTATCTATGGATGGCAAGACGCTTTGGTATTGGGGAACGCGTTCTTATAAGTCAGGAACCATGAGTGTTTTCTCTACACCTGTCGTAACCCCTACTAAATTTTCGGTATCTTCTGGCGTTTTTCCGTTCGTCTTTGGTATTTTGAAAATAGGTGTTGGTAGTGGACATACCTGCGTGAGTTTCAAAGCCAGGAATAATGAGAATGAAATAGAATGCTGGGGGAGCAACTATCAAGGGCAATTGGGGCAGCCTCCAACAGCAGATAATTCAGGTGCTCTAGAAATTAATGATTACCTTCAATATCCAAATACGAATTATGCTGCGGGACTTTATGATGTGGCGGCGGGTCAGTTTCATACTTGTGCTATTTCAAGTTATATCAATAACAGGGTTGCCTGTTGGGGCGATAATACATATGGTCAGTTGGGAAGAGGTTATATAGGTAATACTTCTAGCGTCAACATAGCATACACAAACAACTCAACCCCTAATCTAGTTAGTTTTATGGAACCTCAGATTCAACAAATTTCCTTAGGTGCTAATCACACCTGTGCACTTTTATCAAGTCAGACTGTAAAATGTTGGGGAATAAACTACAATGGGCAAGTTGGTACTTATCCCTCTCAGCGTCAAGATGATCCATTTTCTGTAGCAAAGCCAATTACAGTTCCGAAACTAAACGATGTCATTCAAATTTCTGCTGGTAGAGATCACACCTGTGCACTTTTATCAAATCGGGCTGTAAAATGTTGGGGGAATAATCTCTTTGGACAACTTGGACTTGGAAATAATTTTCTAGAAAAAGCCTATTTTGTTACAAACGATGTTTTAACACTGAGTGATGTTGAAGAAGTTGCAGCAGGGGGTGGTCATACGTGTGCACGTTTACGTAATAATGTTGTAAAGTGTTGGGGAGAAAATTCCCATGGACAATTGGGAGATGGGTCTCAAGAGAATCGTTTAACTCCAGTAGAGGTCCAGTTTGATTAACAACCGTCTTGATTTCTCATGCGTTTTTAATGTTGTGACATTCTTTGTCAGTTGACGCTTGGCATAATCCAAGTATCCTAAAAGTATCGTTTGTTGTTTCTTGAAGGAAGGACAATTGAGATGTTCAGAATAAAAAACAAAAATTATTTTTTGGGGAATCTATGGCCAGAGGTGTTTCTTTTTTTGTTTTTACTTTTTTTAAGCACATTTTGTGCACCGCCTGATCAGAAATTAAATCGTGGAAGCGCTACAAGTTCTGAAAGCCCCAGCAGTGATCAGGTGGGTGTTTCCGAAAATAAGATAGTCGAGGAGGCTCCCAGCGGAAGCAGCCCTGCGAATGAAACGGGATGCCTAAACTGTTTAGGTGAAATTTCTGGCAATGGAGACGGAGATGGAGACGGAGACGGAGATGATGATGGTTATGGTATAGATGTACCTCCTCCGCCCCCTCCGGATACCTCACCCATTCTCGTTCGATTAGAAGCATGCGCAGGGAATGTGATTCGGAATTATGAATTGTTGTTGGTGGCGACGGTTTCCAGAGATGTGGTTCAAGCATTGACGGGCGATACGCCTCTGATCGCAAATATTATTGCTAAAGTCGATGTTCAGTTTCAAAATGGCGCAATTTTAAAAGACGTTGTGATCCGTAATTTTTATAAACAAACCAGTCCATCGCCTTACTACAATTATTCGGATTATGTCGGAACCTATACGCATGAAAATACTTCGAGTAACAATTGGGGTGTGCCCGTTCAATCCGGTTCTATTCGAGTGACACACGTTAGATTTTATTTTAATGGAAGCGCAACTTCTTCTGGAGATAAGTATGAGGATTTAGCAGCACGTGGGCACATTACGCTTAATATTCCCAACCCTGCTCAAGCTTATCTTCAAGAACGCTGCACCAATTATAATAGTTCCAACCATCAGTATGTCCGGGATGCCACACATTGGCGGCCCCAGCCCCCCTTTGATTTTCCAATTGTTCGGGTGCCCAATGATCCATTTGTGCTTTCAGGGACCATGGATTTAGCCCGTTCGGTGACTGTGGGTTCTGGCCTGGTCTCTGGCACCCCAAGTGTCTCGAGCTCTGGTGCAACATCTTCACCGCTAGCTTCGGGATCTAGCACCAGTTCTGGTTCTAGCAGTTCTGGTTCTGGAACCTATCAAAGTCCCTATGCGAATTGTCGAAATATCAGCCCTCAACTTTTAAGATTTGATTATTCTCATAAGCCTTATCCCACTCAAGTTTACACGCCATGCCCTTCTCCGATGATAACAGCACTTTCCAACATTCCTAATGTTTGCCAAGTATACTGTGGTCTATTTTCAGCTGAACCAAGACGCGTAGATGTCTATGTGATTCCTGGACAGGTTTCTTGGCAACAAATTACCCAAGCTTTGGGGCAGGTCAACTATAGTGCGATAAATAAGCAGAATTGTGTCCTGACCACCGGGCCAGCGCAATGTACGTCTGTTCCCTAAAAGGGGCTTTCAAAATAAATCTATAATGATCCTCGCTGTCTATCTGTAAGCTTTAGGCCCGAAAATGTAGTTGTTGGCGTAAGATAGCCCTTTCCTTACATTTCAGCGAAGCTCAATAATACCACTGCAGGCAAATTTCGAAAAATCTTTAGTACACCTTTACAATTCGAACGGCTTGGAGTTTTTGAAGTGGGCGGTGTTCTGCGAGGGTCTCTGTTAATTCAGAGATATTTTTGTGATAAAGCTCTTTGCTCTGAATCTCAATGGCTTTTTGATAAAATTGTTCGGCGAGTTCTAATTTTTCCTGAGCGTGATACAAGACGGCCACATTGTGATAGGAAGCGGAACGTTTGGGGTTCGATTGAATTTGTTTCAACCAAAAATGAAGTGCGGGTTCAAATTCATGCTTGCGTACAAGCGCAATGGGTTCTTTGTCGAGTTCATCTTCTTCAATATCAAAATACAACGTGCGTTCTACATAATGAGGGGTGATTTGATGTAAAAAATCATCTATCAATTTTTTCGTAAGGTTTTTAAAGACTGCTTTGGGGGATTTTGGGAGCCCCATGGCATCTAAAAATATTTTTTCTCGGTCTTGGGCGGAAAAGGTTTCCGTTAAAATGACTTCCCGTTGGGTGGCTTCAATGACGGTGAAGCTTGCCGATAAAGAATAATCATGCAGATTAAATTCTTTTCGAATTTGTTTTTCAACCTTTTTTCCAAGTGTGGCGTCGTATTCTTCTTTTTTTTCGGTGTCATAACCCCGTCTTTCATCATGTTCCCAATCCAAGACGTCTATATAAATTAAATAATCTGCCCCCACTTTTTGAGCGGCTTTGGAAATATCCGCATTAACGTTTTGATGGCCTCTTTCAATAATGATCCGCACTTCTGGGTTTTTGGGCTCTGCTTTTTCAAGATCGATGAATTTATAAAAATCTCGCCGGATCAGATTTTGGACCAATTCACTTTTAAGATAATTTTGAGCTTGCCAAGGGCCTTGAATGCTGGCGAGTGCCACTTTTTTCCCCATTCCCAAATTATGGACAGGGCCTTGAATGCGATCAATGACAAGCCTTGGCTTAAACCAACTGGCCAGTGATTTAAAGGAACAGTTTGTGAAGGATAATGCAGCCAGTATGATTCCGCTGAGGGCTACTTGTTTTTGTACACGGTTCATAAATTGGCATCCTATGCCGTCATCATGAGCAAAATCAAGACCATTCCCCAGGGAACCAGCACGGCAAAGAGAAGGGCTAAAAGTTTTTTCCAAAAGTACTTCATTTAAAAACCAAATGTGAGTTGGGCCAAGTAAGAGACGGTGGATTGCTCAAAGTATCTTTTAATGGAGTCCTTATTGACGTTATAGTAATGCCGCTCATCAGAAATATTGTTTGCGGGGCCTTTCGGTTCCTCGAGTCGTTGAGCGGAAAGTAAAATGGCCAATCTTTCCGATAGATTGAGTTTGGTTCCGACCGATCCAAAATAATCATGATCTCTGAGATAAGAGGGACGATCATTATCAAAATAAGCCCCACCTCCTAAAAAGACTCCCCAACGTTGTGTTAACCGAAATTCAGCATGAGCGGCAAGTCGATAAAGATCAAAATCCATGTCTCTGACAGGAGAAGCGATCTCAAAACTTAAGAGTGGGAACAGTTTTAGCCTCACCGAAAAGTCATTCAATGCCGCATGACCTCTCCACAGTTTATTATATCCAGCGCCGAACATCAGATACTTTTCATCTGATATAAATGAATATTCGGGATCTGGGCTTGGTTTCCTGGCATCATGGGCAATGAAGTTTGATTCTGGTGATGTTGTTTCTGGTGCTGCGGTGGCTGAAACCGTTGCAGAGGGTGTTATAGGTGCAGCAGGTGTTGTAGGAACGTTAAGTTTTTTGGCCAGTTCATCGGCCAAGCGTTTAATTTTTTCGTCATTGAGTTCGGATTCAGATGGATGGGCTTGCGTCATCGTTGTTGAACCAGAATTTTCGGCATTGGCCGCTGCGGGCTCGTTTTCTTTGGCGCCGGCTTTTTTCTCCTCATCTGAGTAAAAATAAAAATTATAGGTGTTTTCTCCATAAGAGAAATTCGTTCCTAGAATGATGCTGACCACCATGGTCAATGCTATTTTTTTGGTGAGCGTTGTTTTCATAAATCCCTCCCTTGAACCCTGTGTATTAGCAAGTTCTATGCCAGCGAGTTTGGCCTGGCATACAGCAACCCTTTTGACAGACTTGTCAAATGAAAGCGCGCTGAAATTTATTTTTATTATTAATTTCAAGTATTTATCTCGTCTTGTGGGAGGGTGTCAAAAGTGTCAGATTTGTCATTCTTTTCAATGCGAAAAAGGGTTCTAACCGAAATGTTGAGTTCTCGTGCTGCTTTTTCTTTGTTGCCATTGTGGAGGGAAATGACTTTTTGGACATAATTTTGAATAAATTCATCTCGGGCTTCTCGTAACGGGAGGCGTTTCGTTTTTTCTTTTTTAAGAATGTCGATGTGGTCTGCTTCAATGAGAGACCCCGTTGAAAAGATTAGAGAACGTTTGACCACATTTTCCAATTCTCGGACATTGCCTGGCCAAGGATGAGTTAAGAGTTTTTCCAACGCTTCTTGAGAAAATGTTTTTTTGGCGTGCCCCAACGCGGCTGAGTGTTTTTCTAGAAAAAATTGAGCGAGTAAAACAATATCGCCATTTCGATCTCTTAAGGGCGGAACCACAAGGTAGAGTTCATTCAATCGATAATACAGATCTTGTCGAAAACGATTTTCAGAAATCATTTTTTCTAAATTTTGATGGGTGGCTGAAATCACACGGACGTCAATGGGGATGGATTTTAAATCTCCAATTTTTTCAACCGTTCTTTCTTGTAACACCCGCAGCAGCTTGACCTGAAGATGCATCGACATTTCTCCAATTTCATCTAGAAACAGAGTTCCGCCATGCGCGGCTTCAAATTTTCCCATTTGATCGCAGGTTGCTCCTGTAAAAGCGCCTTTGATGTGTCCAAATAAAACACTCTCCAATAAATTTTCGGGGATGGCGCCGCAATTAATGGCAACAAACGGTTTGTTTTCTCGAGAACTCTTTTCATGAATGGCTCGGGCAATGAGTTCTTTGCCAGTCCCTGTTTCTCCAACGATGAGAACGGAAAAATCGAGAGGCGAAATTTTTTCTATTTTTTGAAATACCTCTTCGATTCCAGGGCTTGCGCCAATCAGCGAAGTGCCATGCAGTTTGGCCTTGAGCGATTTCTTTTCTGCTTCCAGTTGTTCCAATGAGACGATTTGCTTAAAGATTAAAGCGGCTTGGGCCAAGAGCACTTCAATGGTTTTTACCGTTGTAGGATCAAAAAATCCTTCCGCCGTATTCGATCCCAAATAGAGGTATCCTAAAAGTTCGTTATCCGAAAGCCAGGGAAAGCACGCCAAAGACGAAAGTTGTAGCCGATGAATGGAAGCGGCCATCTTAAAATTGGGGTGGGTTGAAATGTTATCGATAATGACGGGTTTTTTGCTTTCTTTCACTTTTGCCAAAATCGTTTGACTCAGGTTGTCCAATGTTTCTTGAGCATCTTGAACTTTGAGCGAACGACAAGCAATTAAGGTTAAATCGCGAGAGACCAAAAAGCCTTTTTCAGAGCGTGACATTTTTAAAATGAGATCCAATAATGTTTCGAGAGTGGCTTTTGAGGATTTTGTTTCTGATAAAGCTTTGGTGAACTGGTACAACGTTTCATAATGAAGCGTGGCAGAAGAAGGGGTTTGAGGGGTAAAGCTCTTTTTGGAAAAAATAAATTTTGTTTTATCGATCTCAAAAGAATCATAATCCGAGAGCATGAGATTTTTCTTTTTTTTGCCTTCATGCTGAATATAGGATTTTGGGGTAATGCCTAGAATTTGATAATGGTGATTGTTTTCCAAAATTTGATAAAAACTGCTGGGACTGCTTTTGCAAACAATATCGGCGGGTGCTTGTGGCCCCAAGGTTGTAATCTTTTTTTGGAGGAGGGTTTCTCGATAGGTGCCGTCTGAGGAAATTTGAATGAGAATAGCCATGCGTTAAGATCCTTTTGAAATGTTGATGACGGATGTTTCTCCGGCTTTGAGTTCAAGGGTGGATTCAATGTCTCTGAAGCCAGGTTTCTTGAATCTAATTTTATACTTTCCAGGGCGAAGGCTGAAGGGTTTTTTGGAATTTATTTTCATTTCTTTTCCATTGAGGAAAAATTGGGTATCGGAATCCTTTTTGATCGTCAGATAAGACCATGAAATGCCAGAGGTGGTTTCGGTGGATAGGAGGGCGGCATCTTGTGTCTCGGGATTCGTTTCAGAAACAGAAGGGGAGGGTGTGTTTTCAGGTGAGGAAATTGGTTTTTGGAATAGCCACCACACAGATAAACTGAAAAGTATTCCGAGAACCATTATTCCACCGATGATGAATTTCTTTTTTTGATCTTGACGAGACTGGTTGTTGAGTAATGCTAAGACCGTTTCATCGTGAGGTCTGTGGTGTAAAATTGTATTCCAACAGTTCGTGGCCGCTATAAAATCATTTTGTTCCAATGCTGTTTTTCCTTTTTGAAGGTAGGTTTCTAAGAGTCGTTCCAAGAGTTTTTCTTGATATCTGTTGGGGTCTTTAAAAAATGATTTTAAATCAATGTCTTCTGCGCCCAAGTTCATTTCTTTTAAATATCGCAAAATCTCATATCGAAATTCCCAGGCTTTTTGAAATCTCTGTTCCTTGTTTTTGCAAAGGGCACGACTGGCGATCTTGTCCAATTTTTCGGATAGGGCTGGATTTGCCTGAGAAGGCTTTACAATAT
Organism: Deltaproteobacteria bacterium; assembly: GCA_016198185.1. Taxonomy (GTDB): domain Bacteria; phylum Bdellovibrionota; class JACOXK01; order 2-02-FULL-40-11; family 2-02-FULL-40-11; genus JACQJD01. The sequence continues at coordinate 6,622 of JACQJD010000047.1, read as the reverse complement.
CGTCGGTGAGGATTTTTTTGATAAGCGCGGAAGGATCCGTATCGTAAAATGGCAGTTTTCCTGTGAGCATATAATAAAATAAAATTCCCAATGAAAAAATATCAGATCGATCATCGATGGGTTTTCCAGAAGCTTGTTCGGGAGATAAATAATAAGGAGATCCCACGAGTTGCCCTGTTAACGTTAAGCTTTTTTCATCTAAAATTTTAGCAATGCCAAAATCGGCCAGTTTGATCTGGCCATCCTGGCTGATCATGATGTTTTCGGGTTTGATATCTCGATGAATGATTTTTTTAGAATGGGCATGTTCCAGTGCAGACAATAAATCACATAAGATTCGGCAAGCGATTTGGGGTAAAAGCGGTGCATGTTCTTTCAGAAAGTCAGATAAGGTTTTCCCCGGAACATATTCTGTCACAATTCCTTTAATGTTTTGATCTTCTAAAAAAGAATAAATGTGGATGATGTTGGGGTGATCCAATTGGGCAAGTGTTAACGCTTCTTGTTTCAATCGGTCTGTGTTTTTTTTATTTTTTGAAAAAATGGGGTGTAATACTTTAATGGCAACCGAGCGTTTCAGATGAGGATCTAATCCCTCATAAACCACAGCCAATGATCCTTGGCCAATTTCTCGCTCGATTTTATAAGGTCCCAACTGCTCCATAATTCCTAGATTGCACAAAAAATAGGCGCTATAAATACCATGAAGAATGGCATTTGTCACGTTATTTTATGACAAAAATGTCACAGGAAATGAATAAACAAATAATTCTAGATAGTTATCTTTTTAAGACAGGCAGCCAAATCTGTCAGGTTTTAAGCTTATATCCAATTTTAAAGAGATACACGGTGATGCCCAGAAGGGTACTTCCTAAGAGAAGTGTAATGAGAAAGGACCCTAAAATTGAAACTTCTGATATGCCTAAAATGCCGTATCGAAGTCCATTGACCATGTAAAACATGGGATTCAACAGATTCAATGTTTTTAACCAGGGGGGTAATAAACTGACAGAGTAGAATACGCCGCCTAAAAACGTAAGGGGGGTCACGACAAAATTAATATAAATGGCGATATGTTCCCAATGTTCGGCACGTAATCCTATCATAATACCAAAAGATCCAAATACCTGGGCGCTGATCATTAAGAATAATAAGAGAATGGCTGGAGAGTGAATGGGCATGCGAACCAAGAGAACGCCTGCCACACAAACCAGAACTCCCACCAAGACACCGCGTACAATCGAACTTACGGTATAGGCAGAAACAATCTGAAAATAAGAGAGCGGCGATAAGAGGACATCTTGAATGGTCTGGTCGTATCTGGCCATGTAAAGAATGCTCGAAGCATTCATGAAGGCGTTCATGGTCACAGACATGAGTAACAATCCCGGAAGAATAAACATAATATAAGAAAATCCGTGGATGTCTACAATTTGACGCCCCATAAAAAATCCAAAAACAATAATATATAAAGCCGTAGAAATAAGCGGAGGAAAGACGGTCATGCTTTTCATGGTGAGAAAGCGTTCGATTTCTCTCAATGAAAGGGAAAAGAACCCAGCCCATTTTTTTTGAGACAGGGTAGCAGCGTGTGCCGAAAGGGATAGGGTGAGGTCTTTACTCGACATGAGGTGTTTCCAGTGGGTTGGGCAGAAAAAAATTAATCAGATTTCCTTTGAGCTTTGAAACAATATCGTCTTTGCGACCTTGTAAGATGATCTCCCCTTCTCGAAGCAGTGCAATATCGTCGCAAAGCGATTGGGCTTCTTCGAGATAATGCGTTGTTAAAATAATGGTTTTTCCTTCTTGATTCAGTTTTTTCAAATAGCGCCAAAGGTCAATCCGAAGTTCAATATCGACGCCCGCGGAAGGTTCGTCCAAAATTAAAATTTCGGGATCATGAAGAAGCGCGCGAACCAACATGATTCGACGTTTAAATCCACCTGACAGCCGATGGGTCAGTTGGTTTCGATATTCCCATAACCCAAACTGCGACATGAGTTCATCGAGGCGATGGTCTAAGATTTTTTTTCCAATGCCATAGAGTCTTCCATGATAGCGCAGCAGTTTGTGCAATGGGAAAAAACGATCCAAATTAAATTCCTGTTGAGAAAGGCCAATCAGCCTAGAGATGATTTCATGATGGTGTTCCACTTCATAGCCGAGAACTTTAATCGACCCTTGTGTTTTTTTGGTGAGGCCACAAATCATATGAATGCTGGTACTTTTGCCAGCACCATTGGCCCCCAAAAGCCCAAAAAAAGAACCTCGGTTGACGATGAGATCAATTCCTTTTAATGCGTGAAATGAACCATAATATTTATGAAGCCCTGAAATCTCCAAGGCAGCGACTGCCTTTGAAATGTTCATGATTCAAGTTGCCTTAAAATGTGTTCTACGATTTTGGCGGTTGAGAGTCCGTATTTTTCATAGAGCGCTTCTGGGGTGCCAGATTCCCCATAGATATCTTGAATGCCAATTCGAGAAAGGACGGCGTGGTTTTGCGTTCCAGCCAAGACTTCGCTCACGGCACTGCCCAAGCCACCCATAATCGTGTGGTCTTCAATGGTGAACATCCATTGATGGGAGTGTGCAAGGCTTTGGATGAGTGTTTCATCCAGAGGTTTAATGGTGTGAATATTGACGACCGAACTGGTGTATCCTTTTTCTTTTAATTTTTGGGCTGCTTCATATGCAGGATGGACCACCCCTCCGGTGGCAACCAGAGCAATATCTTTTCCTTCTTCGAGAATAACGCCTTTTCCGTATTCAAATACATATTGTTGGTTAAACAATTGCGGTAATGCCTGACGGGTGAGTCGCACATAGACAGGCCCTTGATGATGGTTCGATAAAAATTCAATCATTCGTTGGGTCTCAATATCATCGGCAGGTTGCAAAACACCCATGCCGGGTAAAGATCGCATGAGTGCCATGTCTTCGAGGGCCATTTGGGTGTATCCGTCTTCACCAATGCCAATGCCTGCGTGGGTGCCGATGATCCGACAGTTTACTTGATTGTAAGCAATCGAAATACGGATGGTCTCAAACCGGCCTGCGACAAAACATCCAAAGCTGCAAAGATACGGAATTTTTCCAGAGAGGGCCAGCCCTGCAGCGGTACCAATCATATTGGATTCTGCAATGCCCATTTCAAAAAAACGATCTGGAAATTTTTCTGCAAATAAAGAACTTTTGGTTGAGACAGAAAGATCTGCATCGAGAACCACAATGTTTTGATTGTTTTCGCCAACCGACACCAATGCCTTTCCAAAAGCAGCGCGGGTCGCCACTTTCTTTTGTGGATTAATGTCGACGTAATTCTTCAATGGCTTGGTCTCGTTCTTTGAGACTTGGGCTTTTTCCATGCCAATCAATGTTATCCTCCATAAATGAAACGCCTTTGCCTTTAATGGTGTGCGCAATAATCATGTGTGGTTTTTTTCGAGAAATTTGCGCATGATTGAGTGCTGCAAAAATTTGGTGTAGGTCATGGCCATCAATTTCTTGAACTTCCCAGTTAAAGGCTTCCCATTTGGCCTTGAGGGGAGAAAGGTTCATGACATCTTCGGTATAACCATCGATTTGTCCTTTGTTGAAATCAAGGATGGCAATCAGGTTATCCAGTTGGTATTTGGGGGCAGACATGGCGGCTTCCCAGATTTGCCCTTCTTGAGTTTCGCCATCTCCCAAGAGACAATAGGTTTTATATTTTTTTTGATCGAGTTTTGCGGCCATTGCCATGCCTTGTGCAATGGAAAGGCCTTGTCCCAAGGATCCCGAAGAAGTTTCCATGAAGGGTAAGCGGACATGATCTGGATGGCCTTGAAGTCGGGAGTTAATTTTCCGAAGCGTCATGAGTTCTTCTTCGGGGAAATAACCGCATTTGGCAAGTGCAGCATAAACAACAGGTACGCCATGGCCTTTGGATAAAACAAATCGATCACGCTCTGGCCAATGAGGTTCGTGGGGATTGTGTGTCATGTAATGGAAAAACAAAACGGTGACCAGATCTGCAGCAGATAAAGATCCTCCTGGGTGTCCAGACTGTGCTTCTGTAATCATTTGAAGGGATAACATGCGTAACGCTCGAGCTGTTTCAGAGAGTTTTTGATGTAATTCGGGTGACAATGAGGTTGCCATACAGAGATATTTGTACAGAACTTAGACCAAAACTTCAACCACTCTTTGGGCTGTTGAAAAAGGCCGATTGAATCGTTTTAAAATTTTTTGATGTATGACCACAGCCAACAACACTGCAGGCGGCATTGCATTTCGAGCCTGCAGTGTTGTTGGCTGTGGTCAAGTTTAAAAAAACACTTAAAAAACTATTCAATCGGCCTTTTTCAACAGCCCAATTTAGTTTTTTTCTTTACAATGGTTCTTTTTTGTTCTTATGGTGTTTGCATGTTTGTGGTTGGGCTTGCCGCCATCGGATTTTTGATCTCACTGTATTTTACACTTATTTATTATCATTCAACGGCGTCTTGGCTTTCCAAACCCATGCGCTTGTGCGGCATCGATGAAGGCCAATGTGCACGTGTTATTGAGATCCCTGAGTCTCATTTGTTTGGGATTGCAAATTTTATTTTGGGTTTATTTTATTATGGAATGGTCATGTTGTGGGTCATTCTGCCGATTCCTTACGAGCTTCATTTCATCATCAAATTGGCAGCATGGCTTGTGGTGGGGGTCAGTGGTTATTTGGCTTATGTTTTGCTCTATGAAGTCAACATGCCTTGTCGGTTGTGTTATGTGACCTATGTTTTAAATTTAATTTTAGCGATTTTGATCTAGGAGGAAACCATGAGGATTGAAAAAGATAGTTTGGGAGAAAAAAAAGTACCGAAAGATGCCTATTATGGCATTCAATCATTGCGTGGGAAAGAGAACTTCCAAATCAGCGATCTTAAGGAACCAGCCGCTTTTATCTACGCATTTGTAAAAATAAAAAAGGCCGCTGCGTTGGTGAATGTTGAATTGGAGGTTCTGGATGAAAAACGCTCCAAAGCCATTGTCAAAGCGGCGGATGAAGTTTTGTCCGGAAAATATTTAGATGAATTTGTGATTGATGTTTTTCAAGCAGGTGCTGGGACATCGTTTAATATGAATGTGAATGAAGTTTTAGCAAATCGTGCCAATGAAATCCTAGGAGGGAAAAAGGGGATTTATCAATATGTGCATCCGAATGATCATGTGAATATGGCGCAGTCGACCAATGATGCCTTTCCCACGGCCATGCGGCTTTCCACATTGGCGTTACACGCAGTTGCCACCCAGGCTTTAGACCAGCTCATTCAAAGTCTTAGAAAAAAGGGGAAAGCGTTTTTACCCATTGCTACGACTGCACGAACGCACTTGCAAGATGCGGTTCCTTTAAGACTGGGGCAAGTTTTTGAAGCTTATGCTGTGATGTTGGAAAAAACAAAAGCCAGGCTGGAAACCGCCAAACAGGTTTTACACGAAATTAATTTAGGGGCGACAGCCGCTGGAACGGGAATGAATTCACATCCGCACTATGCAAAAAAAATGGCAGAAACGCTAAGTCAATTGACGGGATTTTCTTTGGTGAATCCCAAAAACTTTGTGGAAATTGCTCAAAGTACGGCTGACTTTGCCCATTATTCTTCTGCACTCAAAAATTTGGCGCTCGACATTACCAAACTGGCAAATGATTTAAGATTGTTAAGTTCAGGGCCGAGGACAGGGCTTTCAGAAATTAAACTGCCCGCAGTTCAACCGGGTTCTTCGATTATGCCAGGAAAAGTGAACCCTGTGATTGCAGAGTGTACCAATATGGTGTGTTATCAAGTGATTGGGTGTGATGCGGCGGTTTCATACATGAGCCAAGCAGCTCAACTTCAGCTCAATGTGATGATGCCCGGTATTATTTTTAATTTATTGTTTTCACTTAAAATCATGACAAACATGATGACGATGCTCTCTGAGAGATGTGTTACAGGCATTACGGCCAATGAAACTCAGTGCAGAAAGTATTTCGAAGAAAGCTTGGGTTTGGCAACGGCCTTAAACCCTGTGATTGGCTACAGCCGTGCCGCAGAAGTGGTCAAGGAAGCGGTTCGCACAGAAACATCTATCTTAAAAATGATTGAACAGAAAAAAATATTGACCAAAAAAGAAATTGAAACCTATTTATCCATTGAAAGGCTTACCCAGCCAGGCATTCTAAAGAAGTCGACGTAAGGGTGGGGCATTTCCCTAGCAGGGAACTTCGCTAGCGAAGTTCGATGTGGGTGAATGAGAATTAAAAATGATTTACCCTACTGAGCAGTAGGGTAAATCCGAAAATGAACGTTATGTGTTCGGTGACACAAGACGTTAAGGTTTTTGCATCGGTTGTTGTCCCACGGGTTGTTCTTGCGAGATGCTATCTTGTAAATCATCGATTGCTTTTTGGATATTTTTATCCAAAGATTTTAGCTGATCGCGTGCAGGACCACTTTTAACGCTATCACGATTTTTCGATTCAAAGTCCACCATGTTTTTCTATAAGGTTTTGAGTTCAGATACCATTCTTTGCTGTTCCATGCCAAGGGCATGGGTGTCCATCGCAGTGCGTGTTCTTTGGAGGGTCTCTGTGAATTGATCTTGCGTGGTTACC
>JACQJD010000043.1 GCA_016198185.1 Deltaproteobacteria bacterium | reverse complement strand
CCTTATATTTTACAATAAAAACCAAATAAGGCGCCTCATTTTTTATAAAAAAATAATGACAAATGGATTCCACTTCTTTAGATTCTATAAATTTTTCCATTTCTGAATTGTCGAAGCTCAGTATGTGTGGGTCAAATGAAATACAGAAGATCTTAATCACCGGTGTTTTGTAGCGAATTAAATTTTGAAGGTCAATCTGATTTTGAAAACTTAAAAAAAATTTTGAGCGGCCGCTCGGGCTGCTCCGGGACTAAAGTCCCTACGCTCGCCCTCGCGGAAACCCAAGCGTAAGAGTGTAAAAATCTCAAGGGATACGGCGCCTCACAGGACGAAACCCGACATTGACGTGGCGGTAAGACGGAAAATCGTAGGAGCGATAGGCAGAACGCAAGGCCTGCGCATTGTAGTTCCAACTACCACCACGATGGACGCGGGACGAGCCCGTTTCATTATCATTATTAACTGGATCTGTCACGACACTTCTCAGCTGTTCTGCTGTTAAACCATAATTTGCATCATAGAAATCTTGACACCATTCCCACACATTTCCAGCCGTATCATGCATTCTATTGGTATTGGGTAAAAGCTCTCCCACAGGATGCACATATCCTGTATCCCATGGCATATTATAATGAGCATAGCGAGCTGCTTGGGCTTCATCGTCACCCCAGAAAAAAGCGGTTGTGGAGCCGGCTCTGGCTGCATATTCCCACTCGGCTTCTGTCGGGAGTCCAAATTCAATTCCCAAATTGAATTGCCTTGCAATACTATTTAATCGTTTAAAAAATTTTTCTTGTACATCTTCCCACGACACATATGTCACAGGCGCAGCCGAAGCTTCAAAATGGCTCCGACGATTATGAAGCTCAGAAAATAGTTGCTCCCTTATAGGCCGCTCTCCAGTTACAAGTTCATACACCGCATTTGTCACTGTCGTTTTCCCAATATCAAAAGGCTTTGAAATCTTAACGGGGTGTTGTGGCTCATCTTCCCAGGTCACATCCAATCTTTGTCTCTCTTCAGGTCCGGATCCCATCTGAAATGTCCCAAGCTGAATTTCTACCATCTCTGTGTGAAGGGGGTTTATTTGCCTTAAAAGTGCCACAATCTCCGAATCTTTAGCTTCTCTTTGAATCGCTGCTACAATGGCCACTTCTCGTAGGCTCTCGGAAAGTTGTCCACTTCTTATTCTTTCTTTAACATAATTAAATTCATTTTCTCCAGAATCCGTCTCTTTCCACCTGCGCTCAAGTGTTCTTAATCGTTGATCGGTATTATAAATTGTAAATGGTGCTTCATTCTCTGGTGCAGGATTCGATTCATCATGTGCAAATTCTGTATTTCCAAGATAAATTCCCAGTGTTTTTAGATACGCAGCCAGTGCCACACCTTCTAATTCTTTTGGGACCTCCACTGTTTCCATATACGAAATATCTTCTGGGTTCTGTCCTACAGAACCTGGCTTATAATGTGTAATGACGATTCGCTTGGTGGGTGAATACTTTCCTCCCCAAGTCACAGGGGGAATCGATGTTTGTGAAGATTCAACGACGGGCAATGGCTCTAAATTTTTCGGCTGCGGCATTTCGAGAATTCCGACTCTTTTTGGGATCTCATTTATAATAAGCTCCCCCAATTCCAGCTCTCCTTTGGCTTGAAGGCCTGGTTCGAGTGTGTCATTCCGAGGGGCAAAGCCCCGAGGACCGGAGGTCCGAGGAATCTCTGTCGGGATTCCTCGCGCTCTCGCGCTCGGAATGACTGCCCTTAAACCTGGCGGCTCCCATCCTCTATTCATAATTCTTGGAATAAAATCCCCGCCAAAGTCATTATTTTGTTCTAAAACATAAATCGCTGGCTGGGATAAGTTTGGCTCCGAATATGCTCTCCAGTTTCTTTGAAGTAACGGAATTTCTCTCATCTCTGCCACAACCGAAACGCTTGGCCTTTCAATCAAAGGCTCTATGACAGTAGAACCCAACTCATTAAATTGAACGCGATTGAGGAACGTGTCTGGTTGTAGATCTACTTTTATCGGTCGATTTGAAATCAAAAAATAAGGCAAATTTATTTTAGGCATCGGTGCATACGGAAGTCCTGCAAATACAAACGATCCACCTGCTTGATAGACATTGCCTTCCAATGCATGGGAGGTTCCATTTACAGCCATCAGTGCTGTGAGGGCACCCTTTGTTGCTTTCGGAGCAACAGCCATTCCTGCTTTGGCTACCCGCATCATCGGCAACATAAAAAAGAAATTCCGCATCAAACTCGTCATCGCCTGCGTTGGGGTTTGAATCTCTCCATCCAACGCTTCCAAGGCTGTAAAAATACAAGCCGCATCTATCAGCAAAATCTTTTCCAAAAGTGTTGCCTCTACCCATGCAGCCATTGAATAAGTCCCAAACGAATATATTAAAAATGCCCCTTCTCCCACAGCTGAAATTCCCAAAAGCACATCATACGGAATCAATGCCACACCCAGTGAAACCGTAGCTACGGTTGTTGCAAGACTCATCGGTAACACCGAAGGTGGGGTTCCAAAAACAACACTGTAGGGATCTTCTACTCTTTTGAGTGGATGTGTTGTAGGATTTTCTTCTCTTAAAGGGCTGTGTCGGCTGATTTCATCTCGCAACGTATGTCGATAACTCACAAGGTAATTCTTAAATGGACTCTCTTCAAATTCTGAAATCTTTTGATCCGCTTCATACACTTTTCCTTCTAAAATCAAATCTCCAATCTCTCTTCGAATACGATTTGATTCTTGGAACCCATCAAAGTCAGGATCTTTATTTACCAATCCTGTTAATTCTGCATACGCTCTATATAATGTCGCGCCATCTTTAAACCCCAACTCTTGAGCCAACTGATCACGAACCTTTAACCCAAGCTTCGCATTTGATTTTAGTTCCACACGATTCGCCTGATGAATCGCTTCATCGACCGCTCCCCACATCAGCAGTTGCACTTGAGAAGAAGATAGCTCTGTCTGCGGATGACACGCCAAAATTTTTTCTTCTAAAGAACTCTCCGCGCATACAAATGAAGCCCCAAAACCATACCAAACCACCCAGCCCAAAATCAAAAAACCTGTCCATTTTTTAACAAACTTCACCATACCCATGAGGCTGTCGAAGAAAGTGCCGATTTTTGTTTAACAGTGCCAAAAATTGTTTTTTTCAAAATTTAGCGTCTGTTACGCAAAAACTGCAATTCTTCTACATCCTTACCTCCTCTTTGGGCTATCAGATCACCTGATCTAATAGCCCTGCTACTTGCTTACGTTGCAAACCCTATGCCACAAAGTCGTGTGGCTCTTAAAAAATTCCATGCCGTTACCGTTAACACCGATTGTATGGCAACCCTCTGCAACCCCCGATATCTGGTTTTCTTCAATCCCAAATTCCCCTTTAAACTCCCAAATACCGCTTCGATTCCTCTCCTTAAGTTTCGATATTCTTTTTCTATCGTGGGCATCATCCCTTTTCGCTGCTTGGGGATAATTTTACACACCATCCCTTCGGCTGCGATTAAATATCGGTTCATGTAACTGTCATATGCTTTATCTGCAACCACGCTACCAGCACTCTGATCCATCACCGATAAAATATGATTGTGATCAGATGCATTGCCCCCGGTTACTTCTACTTCTGTAATCAATCGACTCTCCCCATCCATACCCGTATGCTGCTTATAGCCATAAAAAATATCTTCTTTTGTCTTATACCCCCACCTCGCATCACGATCCGTAGCCACGCATTTAATATCTTCTATGATTTTTTCTTTTTCGGTCATTGTTTCTGCTCTGTCCATTTTCCACTTCATCCACTTGGTCATCCCACTGCCTTTATTACTGGGGCTTTCTCTATCTTTAGAGACATTGGCCAAAATATGGGTCGAATCCACCACCGTCACTTTCCGGGTCACATATTTTTTTTTAACCAGCACTTTTACATAATGATGAAATAATTCTTTTAACCCCGCTTCACCCAATCTTTCTCTAAATTCTCCAAACGTGGAATGATCAGGGGCCTTCTCTTCCAACTTCATTCCTAAAAACCACTTTACCGCTAAATCTGAATTGATCTTTTCTTCCAATTCACGATCTGAAAGCCCCTCCAACACTTGCACAATAAGTGCCTTAAATAATTTCACTGGCTCAATGGGGGTTCGCCCCAGATGGCTTTCTACATAATATTTTTCACAGATCTCATTGACTTCCAAAAAAGAAAACTCCTCTAAAATCTTTCTTAACCGGTGATTGCTTGGAACTGCTCTCTCCCACAAACTTGGCCCGTACCACTTTTCTAAACTCATTTGACTGACCTCCTCAAAATTAAATTTCGGATTAAAAACCATATACAACTTTTTACAAATTCTTCCCTCACTTTGAAAGATCATTCTCAAAATCTCACACCTCCTTCCCAATAAAAACTTAGACTTTTTCGACAGCCTCCTACCCCTTTTCTATGCAATCCAAATACCAGAAAGCTAAAATATTATTACAATGATTTCAATGGGTTGGATTTAAAGAATTCATTTTTTATAAGCAAAAACATAAAAAGTGACGTTTTTTGGCAATATACACGCGAATTGATTCAAGTCTAACCTGCTTAATAATGTATTGACGAAGTATATATTATAGCATACAATCAAATTGTGAAGTTTGAATGGGATGATGATAAGAATAAAGCGAATTTTAGAAAGCATGAGGTGTGGTTTGAAGAAGCTCAAACCATCTGGGCAGATGAAAAGTCACAAGAATTCTTTGACCCCGACCATAGTGAAGATGAAGATCGGTTTATTAGGATTGGACATTCCACTAAACCCAGGCTTTTACTGGTCGCTTTTTGTGAAAGAGAAGATGGAGACATTATAAGAATTATTTCGGCCAGAAAGGCCACAAAAGAGGAGGAAAAAGATTATGAAGAAGGAATATGATTTAAAAAAACTAAAAAGACGTCCGGGTAAAATAAAAGTTGATAAATCAGCCACTAAAACTCCTATTAGTATTCGGTTAGATGGCGCTGATTTGGCCACCATTCGAGAACAAGCGGAACGATTAGGAATCCCCTATCAAACTTTTGTAGGGAGCATTCTTCATCAATTTGCCAAAGGCGATTTGGTGGAATGGAGAACTCTGGATGTCATTAAAAAATTAAAAGCCTCTGGTGAATGACGATAACGTCGATTTTAGAAACGGAAACGATGTTCACTCTTTCAATCTATTTTTAAGCTTGGAAATGACTGTCATATTAGTCATCTGAGAACATCAGTATGAGTCGGACTTTAATTTTTTCCATTGATTTTCTCAGCCCCGATGACTCAGATGGTGCCATTTTTTATGGACACTTGTTTACCAGGATAAATTTCGCACTTCGTGCGAAATTTACCTCGAGGCCTGAAAGGCCGAGGAGGTCTCCTCCGTTTACATCTAAT
>JACQJD010000042.1 GCA_016198185.1 Deltaproteobacteria bacterium | reverse complement strand
TGAATAGGCCAAAGCCACAGGCTGTCCGAAAACAGTCATTCTGAAGCCCGAAGGGCTGAAGAATCTCGTCGTCTCCGACGGTGAGATCCTTCCCCTTCGCTTCGCTCAGGGTCAGGATGACGGCATTTTCGGACAGTCTGCTGGCTGCAAGTCCGCCGACTGCAAGTCTGGAGGTTCACTCAATTAGAGAAAGGGCCACCTTTTTTGATCAATGCGACTGAGGCTGGTTTGGAATGCGTTTTTTTTGGAATTCGTGTACGGCTTTTAAATGTTCTGGATACGTTGAAGAAAAATAGTGTGTGCCATTGTTTCGAGAGACAAAATACAAATAGGGTACATTTGCAGGATTTACGGCGGCTTCGAGAGAAGCTCTTCCGGGATTGCTGATCGGACCTTCCGGAAGCCCCTTGCGTGTGTAAGTATTATAGGGTGTGGGCGTTAAAAGATCTTTCTTTTTCAAATTGCCATCAAAATCCATGAGTCCGTAAATGACGGTTGGGTCACTTTGAAGCTTCATATTTATTTTTAATCGATTGTGAAAAACTGCGGAAATTAAAGACCGTTCATCTGTTACAGAAGTTTCTTTTTCGATCATAGAAGCCAGTGTGACAAGTTGATGACGCGTGAACCCTTTTTCTTTCGCTTGATAGGAGAGTTCATCCGAAAAATTTTCTTCAAAACGCTTTACCATGGTGCGAAGAATGGTCTCAGCCGAAACCGGCTTTGAAAAATAATAACTTTCGGGGAATAAATATCCTTCGCACGAAAGCGCAGGGATATGTAAACTTTCTAAAAAAACCGCATCGGTACATCGAACCAAAAATTCTTCTCGCGGAATTAACCCAATGGCAGCATATAAATCTGCGACCTGATACATATTAAAACCTTCCGGAAGGGTCACACGGTATAAATACGTTCGACCACTGACCAGTGTATCCAAGAGAAACAAGGGGGTCATATCGGTATAAAGCAGATATTCTCCCGCTTTAATTTTTCTGGATTGTTTTTTGAGTCTTGCCAAAATATAAAATTTAAATCGATTGGTGATGACCCCTTTTTCTTTGAGTTCCTTGGCAATGGTATGAAAGGTGGCTCCTTTGGGGATGGTGACAATGACTTCCACTTTTTGCGATGAAGGGGGCTGCGTTAAAAACAAAATAATTTCGACAGTTGCAAAAAGGATAAAAAGAAAAGCTGAGATCATAAGAATAATCTTAGTTTTTTTCATGGGCACTCATGTAACTTTTTAAGATAACAGCCGCGGCGATCTTATCGATGACTTGTTTTCTTTTTTTTCGGCTCATGTCTGCTGAAATTAATAATTTTTCAGCTTCTTTGGAACTAAAGGCCTCATCCCAGGTTTCAACTGGAATTTTTATTTTTTTCTCTAAGCTTAAGATAAATTTTTTTACTTTTTGAGTTTGAGGGGTTTCTTGTGAAAAAAGGTTGAGTGGAAATCCTACAATGACTTTACAAACATTAAATTCCGAAATGATTTTTTCAATGTGGTAAAGATCGGCTTTCATGTTTTTTCTTTGGATGGTGGTGTGGGGTTGGGCTGTCCAGCCCATTTCATCACTGAGTGCCGTGCCGATACGTTTATCGCCTACATCCAATGCCAAAAGTCTTGTCGGGGTAGGCAGGTTAGATGAGATCATGCGGTAATCCTGGAAGGAAGTCCATTTTTTCTGTTTCATCTTCTAAAGAAGCCACTGGATACGTACAATAGTAAGGCGCAAAAAGTGCTGTGGGCGACTGGTTCCCACTTTTTTTCTGTCCCCCAAAAGGGAGTCTAGAAGAAGCACCTACCGTCGCATGATTCCAATTCACAAGACCTGTATAACTATCTTCTAATGTTTTTTCAAAATTAGAACGTTTTTTTGAAAAGATGGAAAGCGCCAGTCCAAAATGAGATTCATTGGCCAGTGACAAAGCTTCTTCTAAATCTCGTACCACTTGAATGGAAACGCTGGGGCCAAAGATTTCGGTTTGAAGGTAGGTGCTTTCTTTTTTCACTTTTGGAAGTTGAAAAATAGAAGGGGTGACGTAATACCCAGGAAAATCTGATTCTTGTTTCTTCCCCCTCATAATGGTCTGTGCACCTTCTCGCTCTGCAATTCCTTGGAAACGTAAATATTTTTCTTGGGCAGATTCATGAATGAGGGGGCCCATGAACGGTTGTTCGGTTTCATCTTGAAATGCATAGCCGATCTTAATTTTTTTGGCCAAGGCATGAAAGGATTCGATAAATTTTTGGGCAATCGTTTCTGCCACCAAAATACGACTGGTTGCTGAACACCGTTGTCCTGAAGTGATGTAGGCTCCTTTGAGGCACTCGAGCAGCGCTTTTTCAAATGGCGCATCTTCTAAGACGATGGCGGCGTTTTTACCCCCCATTTCTAAAACCACTGTTTTCCAGTAGTGATGAAGCACATCGCTCTTAATGGCCAGGCCTACTTCATAGGATCCCGTAAATAAAATGCCATGAATGTCTGGGTGTTGACAGAGTCTTTTGCCAATTTCCTTTTCACCTTGGATGACATTGAAGACCCCTTTCGGGAAATTAGCTCTGTGAAAAAGTTCAGCCATTTTTTGGCCAACAGCCGGGGTAAACTCCGAAGGTTTAAAAATAACCGTGTTTCCTGTGAGCAAGGCTGGGACAATATGACCATGGGGCAAATGGGCTGGAAAATTAAAGGGTCCCAAAACCACCATAACCCCTTTGGGTTTAAAATGAATGCGGCCAGCCACATGCGGGAACACATCCGGGATCTTTTGATCCTCAATGAGTTTAAGACTTTTATCAAGTGTGATGGTGATTTTTGAAATCAAAGAATGAACTTCTGTTTTAGATTCCCATAAAGGTTTTCCAGTTTCTCTTGAAATTAAAATACTCAGTTCATCTTCATGCGCTTTGATTTCGGAAGTGAGTTTTGTAAAACACGAAGCACGATCTTTCAAAGAACTTTTACGCCATGTTTCAAAGGCCTGCTGGGCAGAGGCAACGGCTTGATCGACGTGAGAAAAGCAGTAAGAAAATCTTCCTAAAGGGTCTTTGAGATTGCCGGGATTGATGCTTTCAATTTCCCCAGAGGGTTCTTTGGGAAGCTTGAATTGGCCATCCAGATAATCTCCCAGCGTATGAATCGGTTTAAAAGAGATCATGCGGGTGGAACAATCTTAAACGGTAAAAAGTAAACGCGATCTCCAACCTCCACATCGAGTGCGTCTTTGGCTTCTGTGGGTAACTGAATAGATTTTTTTTCTAGTTTGACCGCTGTAATGGCAGCCTTAAAGTTCCCATCATATTCTTTGGCCACCAGTCCTTCTTCTGTAAATTTTCGGGCGGAGGTTTTTTTAATCTTGTACTTTTTGGTTTCATTGACAGCCGTTAAATCTTTGACCCTGGCCCCATAATGGGGGCCACCATCAAAGGGATCAATCATTTCCAAATATTTTAAGCCAACTTCTTCTAAAAGTTTGGTAGCAGGTTTGGTGTCGTCCCCCACTTGCCCAATCATCGATCGAACACGCGCAGGAAGCAAACAGGTGTAAATGCTTTGTCTGGGGAACAAAGAAAAAATAAATTCTTTATTTTTTCGGCTGATTTTATCAGCTTCCAAATAAGGAAGATTGGTAAATTTTTGACCAATGCTCTCCCACAGCTCAGATTTTCCATCAGAAGTCAGCGGTGGTAAGAATTCAGCCAGCACACGATCTTTAAAACGTCGTCGATGCATGGCAACATACATAAATCTCACCCAAGAGAGTGCTTTTCCTAAATGTTTTCCGGTATGTCTAAAGGCAGGATGAAGAATGAGACCCCCCAATTCGGTGGGGCCATCTTGATCATATCCGAACTTTAAAATTTGATGAACGATGCCAGAATGAATGGTTTCGCTAAATTTTTCGATTTTTTCCACTTGAAAGAAAAAATGAGGGCTGTCTTTGGTGCCATGTTGCGCAATGATCATCGCAGTCCCAATAATGCGGTTTGACGTCACATCTTCTAGGCAGAAAATGTACTCTGCTTCAGGTTTGGAAAGCTCTCCTGAAAAAGATTGCATCGATTTTTGAATTTGTTTTTGAAGTTCATCTGCGTCCGTTGAAAGATTGATGGCATTGAGCATTTTGGAAAGTGCATTGACTTGTTTTAAATCTTGTAACTGAATGGAACGGATGATGAACATTTACACTCCCTTCACACAAAACGTTTGAATCAGTTTTTCATAAAAAGTAACTGCGTGATTGAGTTGATAAATATAATTGAATTCATTCGGTCGGTGGATGTTTCCATGGGCAATCCCCGGTCCCCACACAAATACTTCAGCCCCCATGTGAGCATAAATGGACGCTTCTGTTGACCCTGATTTTGTGATCAGAATATCTTGTAACCCCATGTCTTGAAGAATCGCACGCGCTTGCCGAATGAGCTTACTGGATACATCGGTTTTCATGGGTTGACTTTCCCTGATTCGGGTACAGGTCATAGGGATGTCGGGATATTTGTTTTGAATTTCAAGCAAGGATTGATTGAGCAGCGACATAAATTCATCCGACTGAAAGGTGGGCAATGTGCGAAGGGCTACCGTGAGTTTGAATTCATTGCCTTGTGTTTTTGCCAACGCAAGATTGAGCAACGTATAAGGGGGATCAAATTCTGCCAATCCTTCTTTTTTAAAGTTTTGTGCGGTTTTTTTCAACAAAGCATACCATTCATCAAAAGCAGCATGAAAAGGGGCACTCCATTGGTACAATACTTGAGTGCTTTCTTCTTGAGCGACAGAATATTTTTTGTCGATAGGCAATATTTTTTCTGTCGTGCGTATTTTAAGACAAGCTTTGTCAGGGATCACATTGACCAGTTCTCCGCCTTCTAACGAAACCATTTTGAAAGCGGATTTTCTATTTTTAATAAACTCAAAGGCTTGTTCTAAGGCATTGATACCCAGATCCGGGGTGGAAGCATGTGCAGATTGTCCTAAGAAATCCAGTCGTAAATAAGGAGATTTGGCAGGAAGTTTTTCGGCCTTTGAATCCGTCAGGGTGATTTCAAGGACCGAGTGCCCCTTATGGGCGTACACAATATTTAAATTAGAAGGCTCTCCCACAACGGCATATTTGGGAGAAATTTTTTTTTCTTCCAAAATTTGCTTAGCCCCAACCAAACCACTTTCCTCCCCGTAGGTTAGAATAAGGTAGAATGGATTTTTAAACTCAGTCTGAGAAAATTTTTCGAGCGCTTTGATTTTGCAAATGGCATCTAATTTAACGTCTGCAGTGCCCAATCCATAAATTTTATCTCCGCAAACAGTGGCGCGAAACGGATTTCCCCCCGTTTTGTCCCACAAAGAAAAATCACCGGCCGATACCGTATCAACGTGGGTGTTGAAGAGTAAGGCGGGACCTTGGTAAGGGCCTTTATGGGCAATGATGTTAAATTGTTCCTTTCCATAAAGAGAGCCCTTTTGAAGCTCAACCGAAAGATTTAAAGATTTTAAATGAGGCAAAAGATAATTGACAATGTCACGATTGCTCTCATACGTGATGGAGTTGATTTCAACTATTTTTTTAGATTCTTGTAATAAATCTATCATTTTAGAATCTTTTGAATGGCCTTCTCCACATATTTTAATCCCCCTTGGTACTGTGTTTGCGTCAGACAACCTGCCGGAAGTAGAAAACGAATTTTATAAGGTCCCCGGCCACAATAAAACAGCATAACCCCTTCTTCGAAGGCCTGTAAAACCAATTTTTTGGTTTGCTCTAAATTTCCGTCTCGAAACTGGAAGGCAACCATGGCGCCAACACCAGAAATTTCGGATATGACAGATTCACCATATTTCTGTTGAAGCCCCTCTAAGCCTTTTTTTGCCCATGTTTCCAGCTTTGAAATTTTTCCATTAGGACCAAAAAATGTTTCTTTTTGAAGCCGCGTTAGAATGCGAGTCCCCACAGAAAGAGAAACCGTACTGCCAGAAAAAGTACCCGCCAAAAGGCCTGGATCTGGATTGAGCTCTTCTCGATACAGCGTCGCACAATTTTGAAGCATTTTCCCAACCGTGACGATATCTACATACTGAGAGAGATTCAATTTTTGAAAGGCAAATAACTCACCTGTTCGACCAACGGTTTGAACTTCATCTACCCAAACAGCAATATTTTCAGTCTTACAGAGTTCCATTAAAGGAATGAAAAATTCACGGGGTGCTGGTGTAAATCCTCCTTCCCCCTGGACCAGTTCAAAAATGAATCCTGCAATTTCTGATGGATGGTCTTTCAGAATTGAGCGCAGGGTTTCCAGGCTTTCTCGGATGCTGCGTTGTGGATCTTTTGGATTAAAAAAGGGGACGTAATAAGCAGTTTTGTGGTTGTAAAGCCCTTTTTTAAAGCCTTGATTGTCTGTGATATCTGCCATCATAACGCTTCTGCCATGAAAGCAATTTTGAAAGGCAATGACTTTGTAAGCAGGTGATTTTTTATGGCGGATAAGTTTTAAGGCGTTTTCATTGGCCATGGTGCCGGATAGAGCCAGCCAAACATATTTAAAGGGCGGTCCAGCCAACTTCAGAAGTTGTTTGGAAAAAGTTAAGTAAGGGGAGCTGACTTGAAGATGTCCTTGCATGACCACATTTTGAGAGGCGGCTTGAAGGCCCACATCTATTAAATCCAAATCCGAATGACCAAAAAAATGGGTTCCGATGCCTGTAATAAAATCATATTTCACAGAGCCATCTTCGAGTTCTACCAAAGGACCTTTGCCAAGTCCTGAAAAGATGGCAGGATAAAATAAAGGACGTCCTCTCACTTCGGCCATGGACTGGGCAACTTTTTGGAGGATTTTTGATGAACTTTTGCGAACTTTTGTAATAGCGGTTTGAGCCTTTTGAATGGAAAGCAAAAGATCATGTTTACCCCTTAAATAAGAAGCATTTTTTAAAAGAGTTATTGCCAGATTCATGTTACTTGCTATATATAAGAAAGAGAATTTTGCTTCAATGAAAAAGTCTTACTATCATATTGGAATTATTTTATTTTTGGCGTTTTGGGTGGGTTTCTTTTCGGGGTGTAGTTCCAAAGAAGTTGATCAAAAAACCAAGCAACAAATCGATCTTAAAAAAGCCAAAGATTTTCAAAGGGCAGGGCGATATGATTTGGCCTTAGAGCGGTATCAAGAAATCAAAAATAAATATCCCTTGAGTCCCGAAGCTGTGGAAGCAGAACTTGAAATTGCAGAAACCATGTATTTGTCTTCAAATTTTATTGAGTCTTTGGCTTATTTTCAGAGTTTTCAAGATTTGCATCCTACGCATCCCCAAAGTGACTTTGTTGCCTTTCGGATTGGCATGAATTATTTTAAACAACTTCCGTCCACGATTGATCGGGATTTATCTCAAGCACAAAAAGCCATAGAGTCCTTTGATCGTTTTTTGGCCGCCTATCCTAAATCAACTTATAAAAAAGAGGCAGAAGCCATGCGCAAGGAAAGTTTGTTGAAACTGGCCCAAAAAGAATTGTATATCGCTGAATTCTATTTGAAACGGAAAAAATATCAGTCTGCCTTAGGTCGGTTTGATGAAATTTTAAAAATGTATAAAAATGTGGGATTGGACGATGAAGCTTTGTATTATCAAGGGGTGTGTTATTATGAACTCAATGAAAAAAATAAAGCCAAAAGGACCTTCAATTTATTGTTATTGCAATTTCCCCAGTCCAAGCGTGCCACAGAGGCGAAAGTTTTTTTAAATAAAATCTAATTGTGAATACGTCAGATCTTGAGAAAGCCAAGCAGGCCCTTAAATTAAAAAATGTGCATTTGGCCGAAGAGATTCTTCTGGCCTTGATTGTTTCAGATGCCAAAAATTCCGAGGCTCATTTTTTATTGGGGCAAATTTATCACGAGACAGGCAAATTTGAGAAAGCAATTGTTGAATACAAAAAGGCTTTGGGTGGTAAGCCCCATTATACCGATGCAGCCGTAAGTCTTTCGGTTTTGTACAATGATTTGGGGCGGTATGAAGAAGCTCGGATGATTTTTAACCGAGCAAAAAATCAAATTAAGACTTCTGATCCGATTGAAGACCCCTACATTAACGAATGTTTGGCCGTAAAACATATTGAGTTGGGGGATCAGTACCTCATGTACAAGCGGTTTCATGAGGCGCTGGATGAGTATGAAAAAGCTTTAAAATTAACACCGATCAACATGCAAATTGTGATTAAAATTGCAAGGCTTCATGAAGCCGAAGGGGCTTTGTTGGAAGCAGTTGCGATCCTCAAAAAATTAAAAGTGGGTCATCCAGAGTTTATTCCAGGTTTAATTCAACTCGGTCTTTCTTATTATGCGCAAGGACGTATGTTAGATGCGATTTCGGAGTGGGAGCGGGTTTTGGATATGGATCCTCACAATAAAGATGCCATGACCTATCTTGAAATGGTTCACCAAGCCCAAGTGACAACGCTTTAACTGTTTATGAAACAACAGGCTCTGTTGGATGATCTTGTTCAAACGTGTGCAAATTTAAATATACGCTGTGCTGATAAACTTAAATCCAAAGAGTTAGATTTTTTGATTTGGGCAGGTCCGACGGCTACACGGAATGTACAAGATTCGGTTCAGTGGGAACCTTATTATTTTAAAAAAAATATTTTTTTAAAATGGGGATATTGTATCTCTAGAGTGATGATGGCCCTGCCATGGGGTTTCGTGCGTTTGTTCAAGTATCGTGGTTTCTATTATGAATTTTTCAGTGCGAATGGCAGCACACTTCTGGTTCTTCCCATTGAAATTACCTTGGGCCCCCCAACGTATGAAACGTCTTATTTGATTGAAAATGTTCCAGGAGCGATCGATCGATTTGTTTTTTCTCGAGGGCAACCTCTTTCACATCACTATCATGCGTTACCTTTTTTGAAACGACTTCAAGTTCTTTGGACCTTAATAAAAGTTGTTTTTTTAGATGCAAAAGACCAATGGGTAAAAAAAAAATTTACCCAACTGTATTTTGAGAGTTGGATGATGTTGCTCAGATGGGTTTTGGTACAGGGCTGGTTCTTTCATTGTGATTTTTATGATTTTTTAAAAAAGAAATGTTCAAAACCCACATCTTATACTTCTCTCATTTCCTGTCATGAAATGGCCTTTTATGCCAAAATAATTTGGCAAGTTGCAAAAACCAATCATCAGCAGGGGATCACGGCGCAACATGCCATGATTTATCCTGAGAAGCTAAATTTTTTTCCTCACCCGCTGGAAGTTCGGCAAGCAGCGATGGCGCTGCCAACTGTTTTTTATGTTTTTAATGAAGCCATGGTTGAGATGTTGAAGCCTTTTTATCCAAAAACAAAATTTTTATTGGCATGTAATCCTCGATACTTGAAATGGAAGTCAATGGCTCCCATTCCATCGTTCCATGTAAAACGTAAAATCTTATTGGTCAGTGCGGTGATGTTCTATGATGTCAGTATGCTGTTAACCATTCTTAAAAACTTAATTCAAGAAGACCGCTTTCGGGATTTTCAATATATCCTTCGTTTTCATCCATCCGGAGAGATGAGGATGCGAGATAGGCTTTGGATTTATTGGGCGCGAAGGTTTCGAAACATTGAAGTCTCTCAAGAACCTCTTGAAAAGACGTTGCAGGAGGTCGCCTTGGTGATCGGATCCAATACAACGACTGTTCAAGAAGCCATTTTATGGGGCGTTCCTGTGCTGACGGTGTTTCATGAAAAGTATCTGTGTGCCCATGTTTTATTATTGACGCCACAATGGCGAATTCATGTGGATGCTCTGAATTTAGACCGTGTCAGATCATTGATTGCGACTGCTCAAGCTTCTGACGTCATTGCGGCCTACAAAAAATTTATGGGATTGGATCAACCCGTTTTTTCAATACAACAATTGGTTCAGGATGGATTCATCGGGGGCATTTTAAACGGTGCGTCTTTGTAACAATGCTTCTACAACCGCGACATCTTCCACGACATCCACGGCATGAGAATGGCCATCGATCTTAATCATTTGAATGGGAATGCCTAATTCCAGGAATCGTAAAATTTCAATGTCTTCAAAGCTTTCCAGGTAACTTTTTCGACCATACTCTCCAAATCGTGCTAATTCAGGTTTGGAATAGGCATGAATACACACTTCTCGCCAAAAAATAGGGGAGGCCCGTTTTGGGTCCTTGGTAGCGGGAAGGGGGGCTCGAGACATATAAACCATTTTAAGATCTTCTGTTGTAATGACTTTGGGTAGATTTACATTTTTGGGATCTTCGTTTTCTTGTAAAGGACACATGCCAGTGACAACAGAATGAGGGTATTGTTTTTTTGCTTCCAGTATTGCTTGAATGTCTTTTGGTTGAATCAAGGGTTCATCGCCCTGAATATTGATATAAATATCTGCGTCGAGTTTGGTGGAGACTTCCCAAATTCGATCTGTGCCTGTTCGTGCGGTAGAAGATGTCAGGATAGATTTAAAATCGTAGGATGTTGCAACTCTGGCAATGCGCTCGTCATCGGTTGCCACCAGAACGCATTCTCTTCCCAGCGCTTGGGCTGCAATTTCTAAAACCCAAATAACCATAGGTTTGCCCAATAATGGCGTAAGTGGTTTTCCTGGAAATCGACTGGAGGCATAGCGCGCCGGAACAATTCCTAGAGTTTTCATGGACTATCTCATTTGGGTTTTACTCATCGGGCCGAAGACTTCTTCCCAATGGTCACCCTTGGGGTGTTTGATTGTTGTCGAGTTCATCTGAGGGGGTAACGCATATCGCAGGGGTTTTCCATCTTGATCTGTTTTGTAAAAACGTTCTTGGTAAAGTTTAAAGAGTTCTCTAAAAATTTCATTTCCAGTTTCATCAAACTTTTCTGCTCTTTCAATGTCTGGCCAAAATTCTTTTTCAAATTTTACATACATCATAAAGACACGAAAAATACCGTCGATTTGTTCGCTGGTTAAGTGAGGCATGTTTAACAAAGAACTGCTGGTCGTATGTGTCGTAAACGTTTTTGGGTCTAGATATCCTAGCTGGACGGCGCGCTCTCTTAAGAATGTGCCATGATAAGGGGTAAAAATACTAATGGTCAGGGTATCAAATCCTTTGAGCTTTCGATTAAACTCAATGGTATCAAAAATAAGTTCTCGTGTTTCTTCTGGAAAACCAATGATATTATTAATGCTAAAGGCAACGCCTCCTTCTGCTAGAATTTCAAAATGTTTCAATAGTTTTTCATTGGTGGGCAATCTTAAGAGTTTTTTTTGTCGAAATTCTTCATTGCCGCATTCTAATCCCACAGACAGTCGGTCCAAACCAACTTCTTTAAGTTCTCGAAGCCTTTCCCGGCTGACACTTTCAGGGCGCGTGTTAAACCAAAAAGGAATTTTGAACTCAGAATACATTTTAATAAAATCATCCAATTCTTGTTGCGGGCGTGAGAGAAAGCTATCATCCACAAAATAAAAATATTCTAATTGATGGCGTTCGATGAGATAGAGAATTTCCTCTCGCAAGCGGCTGACTTTTTTTCGACGTAAAAAGTTCCCTAAATTATTTTCTTTTGAAAGATTTACTTGCATGGGAGAGTTACAAAAAGTGCATTTAAAAGGGCAGCCTCGATAAGACTCCAAGGGGACCGTTTTAAATATCCTGCCGCCCAAAGGCCGCAGAAAACGTTTTTCATCAAACAAAGAAAAATCAGGCCATGGCTTATTTAAATCAATGAGGGACCCCAGGCCATTTTTTAAAATGCGACCATCTGGGCGCTTGATCCAAAGATTGGGGATACGTTCAATGGACTTTCCGGCTCGTAAAGAGGTTGCAATCGACCGAACCAGCGTTTCTCCTTCCCCAATACCAATCATTTTTACGGATGGAAAAGACAAGGCAACCTCAGGTGCGGAGGTTGGAAAAACCCCCCCCATCACGGTTGGTATATTTTTGTCATCAATGGCATTCATCAGTCGAACGGCTTGTTTAAAAGTGTCCTCCACAACAGAAACCAAAATAAGATGGGGCTGAAACGTTTCTACTTTTTTGATGAAATCTGGGATCAGTTGATCTGCAGGAAGTGGTTTAAATGAAATATCTTTCTCAGGATTAAAAGGACGTGCTTGAAGCGTTTCAACTCTTTTTTCAACGCTGATCGTATCCCCATGTTGGTAGTGAGTCGTATCAAATAAGCCTACTTCCATGCCTTCTTTTTTAAGAATACGTGTAAACAGTGCAATGGCTGTGGAGGGAACCAGGATCATATGAAGATTGGGATAAACCAAAAGAACACGAAATTCTTTGTGAGCAGAGTCAAAGCGTTTCATTTTTTTAAAAATAACACTGCAGAATTATTTATGCAATTTAAACGATCTCACCTGTTCCCAACCGCT
The DNA here is from genome assembly GCA_016198185.1 of Deltaproteobacteria bacterium. Taxonomy (GTDB): domain Bacteria; phylum Bdellovibrionota; class JACOXK01; order 2-02-FULL-40-11; family 2-02-FULL-40-11; genus JACQJD01. The sequence continues at coordinate 6,316 of JACQJD010000042.1, read as the reverse complement.
CTTTCGAAGGGCTGTTGAAAAAGGCCGATTGAATCGTTTTTTAAGTGTTTTTTTAAACTTGGCCACAGCCAATACCACTGCAGGCTCGAATTGCAATGCCGCCTGCAGTGGTATTGGCTGTGGCCATACATCAAAAAATTTTAAGGCTATTCCATCGGCCTTTTTCAACTACCTAACGGGGTAGTTGAAAAAGGCATTTCAACTGCAAAAACCATCTTTGGCCTGCGACTGTGTCGAATTTCGGAAAAAGTCCTCAACGGGCTTCTGCGAGCCCGCCGGCTGCAAGCCCGCTTCCGGGCTTTTTCCTCATTCTCCTTGTCTCGGCTCAAATCTGGTTTTTTCGTCATGAAAGCACTTTGTCAACACCTTGTTAATAACTAATTGCAAAAAGGACATTTACGGTGTTGCTTTTGGAAGAACAAACCACACAGGGATTTTGGGAGGTACGTACCTGGAACGCTTGATCCAATAAAATACATCGTAGGGTGGCTTTGGTTTCTTCTTTGACTTTGGTTTCACACGCTACATTTTGACACCAGCTGGTTTCGTAAAAACCCCCTTCCGTGGCAATTTTCTTTTTAAATTCATCATAAGATGAAATGAGATGGGTATGGTCCATCCTAAATTTTTTGGCTTTTTCGAAAAGATCTTTTTGCATGGCCAAAAGTTCTTCGGTTATTTTTTGGGAGAGTTCCGTAAAGGGAACGCCTTCTTTTTTCCCAAGATCGCGTCTCACAAAGGTTACTTGATTTAGGTCAAGATCTTTCGGACCCAATTCCAGACGAATGGGGATGCCGATGAGTTCATATTCGTGAAATTTCCATCCTGCTTGTTTGGTTTCATCTTCATCTATGTGAATTTCCAAAGGGTAAGGAAGTGTTTTTATTTCCACTGAATTTAGCACCATTTTTTTGAGTTCATGAACCTTTTGTTTAATCTTGGTAAACGTCGATGGATCTTTTCCAAAAATCGGTAATATCACAACATGGGGTGAACTGACGCGAGGAGGCAATATCAGCCCTCGATCATCTGAATGCATCATGACAAGTCCCCCAATGAGCCGCGTGGAAACACCCCAACTGGTTTGAAAGACAAGTTTTTGCGTCCCATCTTTATCTAAAAATACAGTATGAAAGGCTTTGGCGAAATGAGACGAAAGATTGTGTGAAGTTCCCGCTTGAAGTGCTTTCTTGTCTTGCATGAATGCTTCGATGCAATAGGTCCGCAACGCACCTGCAAATTTTTCATTTTCAGATTTAAGGCCTTGCACCACGGGCATGGCCAATACGTCTTCACAAAATTGGGTGTAGATGGTTAACATCTTTAACGCCATTTTTTCTGCTTCTTCTAAGGTTTCATGACAGGTGTGTCCTTCTTGCCAAAGAAACTCGGTGGTTCGAAGAAACAATCGAGTTCTCATCTCCCAACGGACCACATTGGCCCATTGATTGATCAGCATGGGTAAATCGCGATACGATTGAATCCATTTTGAAAACATACTGTTGATGATGGTTTCAGAGGTGGGTCGCACGATCAGTTTTTCTTCTAAATCTTTGGCCCCTGCATACGTCACAACGGCACATTGAGGGGCAAACCCTTTTACGTGTTCGGCTTCTTTTTGGATAAAACTCTCAGGAATAAAAAGTGGGAAATAGGCATTGCGGGTTCCGGTTGATTTAATGCGTTGATCTAAATTGGACTGGATTTTTTCCCAAATAGAATAGCCATTGGGACGAATCACCATACATCCTTTGACAGGAGAATAATCGGCAAGCCTTGCCTGTAAAATAACATCTTGATACCATTTTGAAAAATCTTGGGATCTGGGAGTAATTTTTTCAGCCATTCGTTGTGCCTTGTATCATGAAGTTTTATTTTCTTCCAGCAAAGCTCGAGCTTTTTGGAGGACTTCCGTAAGTTTGTCAACTTGCGGACCGCCGCCTTGAGCAAAATCGGCTCGACCCCCGCCTTTACCTCCTAAGAGAGGGGTTAATTTTTGAATCAAGTCATGTGCCGAATAGCGGGGAATTAAGTCTTTGGTGACCGCAACGGTGACAGCGGCTGTACCCTCCATTTCTGCTCCTAAAATAATAATGCCAGAGCCCAGACGCTCTTTGGCCTGATCGCTGAAAATTCTTAAGGATTTCATATCTGAAACCAAAACCCGTTCCGTCAGCACTTGAACACCCGCAATATTTCTAGCATTTTTAATGATCTCTTTGGCGGTTTGTGAGATGGATTGATCTATCCATTGAGATTGTTTTCGTTCGTATTCTTTCAATTTTTCCAATAACTGAGTTACTTTTTGCAAAAGTTCGTTGGAGCCAACTTTTAACAAGTTTTGAAGGTCTTTCGTGAGGTGATCGCGTTTTGAAAAATACTGGAGAGCGGCATCCCCCGTAACGGCTTCAATCCGACGGATGCCGGCTGCGACTGCAGTTTCAGAAATAATTTTAAACAGACGAATTTCGCCTGTATTGTGTAAGTGCGTGCCACCGCATAATTCTGTCGAGTAATTGCCAATTTGAAGTACCCGAACTTGGTTTTCGTACTTTTCGCCAAACAGGGCTATGGCACCAATGTCTAGAGCCTCTTGATGGGACATGATGGTTGCGGTGACAGGATCTTGGGCTGCGATGCGTTCGTTCATCCAAGACTCCAATTGTTCCCATTGTCGTTCTGTGACAGAAGAAAAATGTGTAAAGTCAAATCGCAATCGATCCGGCGCTACCAATGAACCCGCTTGCCGGACATGTTCGCCAATAAAAGTCTGGAGCGCATGATGAAGCATGTGGGTTGCTGTGTGATTGAGCATGATATCTTTTCGTCGTTTACGATCGACAGAAAGGGTGAAGGCCTGGCCTACTTTTAAAGTTCCTTTTTTTAACAGCACTTGATGAAGGATGAGATGCGGAAAGGGTTTTTTTGTGTCTTTGACTTCTAATTCCGTTTCTTCATTTCGGATAAAGCCAGTGTCGCCCATTTGTCCACCCCCTTCACCATAGAAGGGGGTTTCGGCAAAAATGACTTCCAGAGAGAGGGGCTGGTCTTGAAAAGAAATTTTTTCCACAAGGTTTTCATTGAAAAGGATAGCCTTTACTTTAGAGGAAGCTTCCGTGATTTCATAGCCTAAAAATTTTGTTTTTATTTTTTCATATAGTTTTTGATAGATCGGTTTTTGCTTTTGTTCCCCGGAGCCTATCCATCCTGCTCTGGCTCGCTTTCGTTGTTCTTCCATCTCGATTTCAAATTGTTTTTCATCGATTTTAAGATGGTGTTCTTCCGCAATGATTTGAATGAGGTCCAGGGGAAATCCAAACGTATCGTACAGTTTGTAAACCGTTTTTCCATCTAAGATATTTTTTTTCTGTGCTTTTAGAACGGTAATTTCTTTTTCAAGCAGAGTGATTCCACGCTCCAGCGTTTGAAGAAAACGTTCTTCTTCTGCATGAATGACTTTTTCAATGAATGCTTTTTGTTCTATAAGTTGCGGATAAGCATCACCCATCGCTTCCGCCATGGGGTGCGTCAGTTTATAAATAAAAGGAGAGGTCAGGCCCATTTTTTTTCCATGACGAATCGCGCGACGCAAAATACGACGTAAAACATACCCACGACCTTCATTCGAGGGTAAGACACCTTCCGAAATCAAAAACGTAGAAGCACGAATATGATCGGCAATGACACGAATGGAAGTATCTGAATGGATGTTTTCTCCATAGGTTTTATGTGTTTGTTTTTCAATCGCATGAATGAGAAATTGAAATAAATCAATATCGTAGTTGCTTTTTTTGCCTTGTAAAACAGATGCCAGTCGCTCTAAGCCGGCTCCGGTATCGACGCAGGGTTTGGGCAAGGGGGTGAGGATCCCTTCCCGATCTCGGTTAAATTGCATAAAGACCAGATTCCAGATTTCAATGAAACGATCGCAAGAACACCCGACCGTGCAAGTTTTTTTCCCACACCCGACATCTTGTCCCAAATCATAATAAAGTTCAGAACACGGTCCACACGGTCCTGTATCTGCCATTTGCCAAAAATTATCTTTTTCCCCAAACTTAAAAATTTTGGTGGTGGGTAATTTTATTTTTTTATGCCAAATGGCGTAAGCCTCATCATCCTCTTTAAAGACAGAGACAAATAATTTTTGGGAATGGATGGAAAGTTCTCGGGTGATAAACGTCCAGGCATACTCAATGGCTTCCTGTTTAAAATAATCTCCAAAAGAAAAATTGCCGAGCATTTCAAAAAAAGTGTGATGGCGTGCCGTGAATCCTACATTTTCAAGGTCATTGTGTTTCCCGCCTGCCCGGATACACTTTTGAGCGCTCACCGCTCGTGCGAAGGGGGGTGTTTGGGTTCCTAAAAAGTAGTCTTTGAATTGCACCATGCCGGCATTGGTAAACAGCAAGGAGGGATCATTTTGAGGAATGAGCCCAGACGAAGGAACACGATGGTGCTCTTTCCTTTCAAAATACTTCAGGAACTGCTCTCGGAGTTCATGAACTTTCAAGGGGACTATTTCTTCTTTTTAAGATCCGGCTGGATTTTTTGTTTATCCGCAGTTGATTTTTCGGCTTCGGGCGTATCCTTGACGGGTTCTTTTTTCGTAAATCCCAACGTCAGATAAATTTTTCGTTGAATTTCTTTAGCGATTTTAGGATTTTCTTTTAAGAACTCAATGGCTTTTTCTCGTCCTTGTCCTAGTTTTTGATCTTCAAAAGCAAACCATGTTCCCGATTTTTCAACCACATTTTGTTCTGAGCCTAAATCAATGAGTTCTCCCCATTTGCAAATGCCTGTTCCGTACATAATGTCAAATTCCACTTTTTTAAATGGGGGGGCGACCTTGTTTTTTACAATCTTGACGCGAGTTCGTGCGCCCAATACGTCTTCTCCTTGTTTGATGGAGTTCACCCGTCGGATATCGAGTCGGGTGGTGGCATAAAACTTGAGAGCATGTCCACCCGGTGTGGTTTCTGGATTTCCAAACATGACCCCAATTTTCATCCGCAATTGGTTAATAAACATCAGCGTTGTTTTGGATTGATTTAAAATGGCCGTTAATTTTCGAAGGGCTTGGGACATGAGTCTGGCTTGAAGTCCCATGTGGGAGTCTCCCATTTCGCCTTCAATTTCTGCTCGAGGGGTCAGGGCGGCGACAGAGTCAATGACCGCAATATCAATGGCACCACTTCGAACCAATTGTTCTGCAATTTCTAAGGCTTGTTCACCGGTATCGGGTTGGGAGATTAAAAGATCATCCGTTTTAACTCCCAATTTTCGAGCATAGGCGACGTCGAGCGCATGTTCTGCATCGATAAATGCTGCAATGCCTCCTTGTTTTTGAGCTTCTGCAATGGCATGGAGAGCTAACGTTGTTTTTCCAGAAGATTCAGGACCAAAAACCTCAATAACGCGACCACGTGGGTATCCGCCCACGCCCAAAGCCATATCCAATCCCAAAGAACCAGAAGAGATGGCTGAAATATCGTCCATCAAGGTTTTTCCTTCGCCCAGCCGCATGATGGAGCCTTTTCCGAATTGTTTTTCAATGCTTGAAATGGCAAGTTCGATGGATTTAATTTTTTGAGTTTGATCGGGTGATTGTGGTTTTATGTCCATAGTGTTCCTCCAACTAATTTATTTGTTTTATAAAAAGATACAGTGCTTTTAAAATTTTAGTCGCTGCCAATTTTCGAATGTGAGAACGAGAACCTTTTAAAAACAATGTTTTTATATGTTCTTTGTTTTTAGAAAGCAATGCAAAACATATTGTTCCAATGGGTGGATCGGTTGGATGTCGAGTGGGGCCAGCAACTCCGGTGACAGAAACCGAGATGTCGCTCTGAGAAATTTTTTGAGCTCCTTGCGCCATGGCTTTTGCGGTAGCTTGTGAGACAAGCCCGTGGGTTTTTAGAAAAACTGGCGAAATTTTTAGCACTTTTTCTTTGCTTTGGGTCGAATAAACAATGAAGCCAAACTCAAATACGTGAGAGGCTCCTGAAGGGGTTGTCAATCGCTCACATAAAAGGCCACCGGTGCAAGATTCTGCAATAGAGATCTTAAGGTTTCTTTTTTGAAGTGTCTGAATAATTTTTTCTTCGCAGGTGCTCATACGGGCTTCAAATCCATCCCCAATTTTGAATCAAATGGAGTAAGGAGGCTGCGAACACGCCTGCCACCACATCATCCATGACAACCCCCATGCCCCCTGTTAATTTTTTTTCAACCCACGAAATCGGGAATGGTTTTAAAATATCAAAGAATCGAAATAAAATAAATCCGATGATGATAGAGGTCATGGAAAGTGAGC
>JACQJD010000040.1 GCA_016198185.1 Deltaproteobacteria bacterium | reverse complement strand
GTTCAAAAAGGCCCAGATACTAGGCGCCCGAGGAGGGGCGACTGAGGCGTACTTGAGCGGTACGTCGAAGGAGACACGACGAGGGCAACGACGTAGATGGGCCTTTTTCAACAGCCTGTTAGATGAAAGAATGTAGGCCTACGCCCCAGAAGGATACATTTTCATTAAAAAACTCACCACGAGGATCGTAGCCTTGAAAATAATGAAATGAAAAGCGATGTTCGGTATTGAATTTGTTCTTAAACGACACTCCTGAAAAATAACTTTGGTTGACGTAGAATTCATATTCTTCTTTGCTTTGCCAATCTGCAGCGATAAAGAACGACATTGAGCGATACAAAGGAATTTTGAGCTCTCCCCCCCATTGGAGGATAAAAAAGTTTTGGCCTTCATAGATTTTGGGATGACGTTGAGAAAAAATATTTTGAAATCCTAAATAAGGGATAAAGTGAGCGAATTGAAAAGCGGTGACCACTTGTAAAAATTCTCGACTAAAGCTTTGTTTATCTCTTCTGTGAATTGGGAACAATTGGCCATCTGCCAAATGCGCGCTGATGTGTTGAAAAGCCATTCGAAATGACCATGGATGGATGTCGTATTCAAGATGAAGTCCAAATTTGGTATCGGATGAATCCAAATCAAACCCACCCCCTTCCATTTTTCGGTAGCGCATGGATTGGAACACCAAAAGGTCTACGCCCATTTGAATGATTTTGGGAGTGGAAAGATCCACCCGAGCTTGGGTGGCCTGGAGAATTGGAACACGGGTGCCGATTTTCCCATGTTGCTTATAATGATGCATAAAAAAAAGGGCACATTGGGTTTCCCAAGGGTCTGCGACCAATCCTGGAAAAATAAATTTTTGAGATGGAAATGTTTCATACGCCCAAGGAGAGGAAGCTTTTAGTTCCCGAACAGCGAGCAACAAAAAGAACACCAGAGAGATCTTCAAAATTTGCATTACAAAATAGATAATCTAGCCTATCAAGGAATTCAAATTATAATTGACTTCTTTTTGAGGGCTCCTTTACACTAATTCAAAATGAGGAGGTGTCGAATGTGTTCCTATTTCCGCAGGTTCATGGTGTTGAGTTTTGTGGTACTTCTTGTTTTCCCCGTGCATGCAAAAAAACAAAATCCTTATAAGCTGATGAAAAAAGGGGATATGGCTTGGGAAAAGGGAGAATTAAACAGAGCGATGCGTTTTTATGGTAGGGCGGCTCGATACTTTTCTGATCCGGAACTCAAACGAAAAGCGCTTTATTATCAAGGGTTGGGATTTTACCAACGAGGGCATTGGAGTGCGGCCCTCGATGCTTTTGAAAAAGCATTGTCGATTTTCGGTGTTGGATTTTCACAAGATTTACATTTCTATAGTGGGCTGAGCAACTATGCACTTCGCAATCTACCAAAAGCCATTTCCCATTTTAACCATGCGATGAAAGATAATACATCAGCAATCGTAACCGAGAAGGCCAAACTCATGTTGGGTCGGGCCAAGGCACAACGAATCAAGGAGTGGAATGTGTTTACTTCTATCGGGTATCTTCACAATTCTAATGTGGCCTTACAAACGTTGGAAGGGTTTAAACATGATACAACGTTAGAAGAAAGATCTGCGGAAGGTTTCAATGGGACACTGGTTCCAAAATATGATCATTTGGTTTTTGATCGCTCCCGTTTTACCGTGAGTGATCGGATGTTTGTCAATCATTGGGTTGGGAACAATGTTGAAGGGTATAATGTTTATTTAAACAAACTTCATCTTGATTTTGAAACACCGACGTCTTGGTGTAATTCTGAAATTCATTTTGGTTTTCCAGTAGATATCAATCTTATTTATTCAGGCGTACGAGCGACATCTCGAAATGAACCTTCAAAACGGAAAGAAGCATTTAATACCGTTGAAAATTCCTATCTTTTTAGTCCTTCCATGAAACTTTTGTATCATCAAAATTTAGATGCTGAACTGAAAGTGACCCTGGGGTTGTTTGATTATAAAGAATCTGGAAATGAAAGAGATGGGCAACATGCGGCTTTGGGCGTTTGGGAGGGCTTTCGTTTTTGGGGAACAGATTGGCGGGCAGGATATGAATTTGTAGATGTGAATGCCAAGGGCAGAGCCTTTGAACGTCAAGACAATAAGTTTAACATTACGGTCAACTTCCCTTTTTATTTTAAAACACACGTCGATTTGGAAGGAGCTTGGGCCAGAGTCAAATATCCAGATAGTAAGAACAATCGCGAAGAACATCCTTCGACATATTCTGCGACCTTGGTAAAAGTATTTAACAACCTATTAGGGATTTCGACCAATACCACTTATACCAAGACAACCGCAAAGCCTTCAACCACATCTTATGAGAGATTTACAATGGGTGTGAATCTTTTTTACAATTTTTAAAGAGAGGGAAAATACATGAATATTCTTAATCGCGTTGGAAAAATAAATGTTTGGATCTTGGGCTGTTTGGTGATGACCATAGCTCTCCCCACCTTTGTTATTCATCTGCGTCGATCTATTTCGGCGATATCGCCGGCTGGCAGTGTGATTGAAGTGAGTGGCAATGTTTCAGAGTTAAAATATTTAAGGGACCAAAAAACCAACACTTTAAAGCTTCACGATGATTTGTATTTTCAAGATGTGGTCAAGACAGGGCCAACGAGTTCAACGCGGCTTTTGTTAACCCCTGAAAAAGACAAGAAAACAGTCTCTTTGTTTTTATATGAAAACAGCGAGCTCTTTATTCAGCCGACCCTTGTTAAGGCAGATGGCAAAAGAGAGCGTGTGGTTAAATTTACAAAAGGATTGTTACGGGGGTTTGTCAAAGGACTTACCCAAGGAGAAGAAGTGAAAATTCAAGTACCTGGGGGAACGGTGGGAATTCGTGGTACCATCTTTGAAATCGGTTGTGTGGGTCTTTTTTCAAGTAATTTAACGACGGCTTCCACGGCAAACGCCAAATGTAATGTCATTGTTCAACAAGGGAGTGCGGCTTTTTATCCGAAAGATAAAATAGAGGAAGCCATTTCTATTCCAATGGGGACAGGAGTTGTCGTGAATGAATCGACAGGCCAAACGACACCTATCGTTGCAGCGCCTTTAAATGAAACCCTCAGCAAAGAGGTTGCTCCTGCTGCACCGCAAGCGCAACCCAACGACCAAAAAGAAACATCGCAGCCGACAGGAAATACGCAAGGAAATGCTGGTGAAATTTCAGAGAACCAATCAGGTGCAACCCTGGAAGCATCGGAAAGTCAAACAGAAACAAATCAAGAAACAGCAGCGCCATCAACCAGTGTCGTTCAAGGTAGTGGCTAATCGTTGGTCTTTTTTTAAAATTTGTATTTAAACCATTTGAGAAATATTTCGCTTAGTTTATTTGGATTTTTTCTTTTCTCCTATCTTCTAACTTCTGCAGGTGATTTTGATGTTCAAGATTCTTGGGTCAGATATGAAGTAGCTCGGCATGTCGTTACGGGTGTTCCGCTAGATTTAAATCAATTTCAAAGAACCTGGGATCAAACCCCAGAAGCCAGAAGTCTAAAAATTCAATTTCCAACGCATCGTTGGGGACAAGTTTATGCCATGATGCCTTTTGTTTATTTAGGGGGACTTTTAAAATCACTGGACCCTCAGGCGGAATATGTATTGCCAACTTTCTTAAATGCATTTTGGGGAGCACTGGTGATTCTCGTATTTTTTTATTTTTTGAATATGGTTTGGCCCCACCCCAAAGAAAATTTAATCATGACATTTCTTTTTGGCTTTTCAACGATGATTTTTGTTTATACCCATTCTATGCACGATGCAATTCAAGAAACCTTTTTTGCCTTGAGTGCGGTTTATTTTTCCTGGAAGCTGATTTTAGCTCAAAGAATACATTATTTTTTGGGGGTCATCTTCTGTGTCATCGGTGGTTTGTTGACGCGATATACGTTTATTCTTCTATTTCCAGCATTGATGTATCTTTGGATGATTCATGTACGGAGTCTTCTTAAGCAGAATCCTCGAAAGGTGTCTTTGGTTGGATGGGAAGGGTTAATACTTCTTGGGCTAGGAATTTTTATGGTCTGGGTCGGAGTTGGATTGGGAGCGTCACTCCAGACCATTTCAAGTTTTTCTAGAGACACGTTTGTAAATCTTAACTTCCATTCTTTTTTGAATGCGTTATTTGGACTTTTATTCAGTCCTGCAAAAAGTTTCTTTATTTTTAATCCTGTTTTTATTGTCGGTGTTTTTGGAATTTTTGGATTGTTTAAATATCATAGGCATCTTGCAATTGTGGTTGGGTTGGTGACAATTTGTTACGTATTTTTTTATGCTTTCTTTCGATGTTTTACAGGGGATCCTGCTTGGGGGCCTCGCTATCTTTTGGTTCTTATTCCATTTTGGATGTTTCCTGTGGCCGTTCTTTTTCAGCATAGAAAAAAAATTATTACCAGAAGTCTCTATGGATTATCGATCATTGGTTTTTGTTTTCAGTGGGTTGGAATTTTAATCTGTGTGACCCATTATATCCATGTCACCAATTTGGTTGATGAACTTCCCAGATATTATTATGAAAGGCCAGATGTCGTTTATTACCTCAAACAATGGAAATACAATGCAATTTTTCGAATGGGACGCGAACTTCCAGACATGTGGAACCGGATGAGAACCTATCACTATCGTCCTATCTCAGAGGAGAGCTTAAAAAAACTGCATCAAAGAAGAATTGATTTTATAGAACCAGATGCCTTAAAAGAAGCTCTGGCTAAGGGATTTACCGATAATGTTTTCGATCTTTGGTGGATCAAAGCTGTGTATTTTCCCCCAGCCCATTTTCGATGGCGAATAATTCTCATGATGGTTTTTTTATTGGGCTGGTTTGGGAGTGGCTATCTGCTCATGGTTGGTTTCATTTCTGATTCCCAAATGAAGCGGTGTTAGAAGCTTTCTTCTGGCGATTAAGCGTTGAATTATTTTTGAGGAACAGAGGTATTGCCGGAGCGCAAAAGATCCCAAAAAGATGAATTGAAGAAAGAGGTGCCAAGGGGGTGTTGTTTTTTTATGAAAAAATTTAAAACACCACAAGTTCAGTTCAATTGAAAAAAGGCCAGCTTTTAATATGTTTTTTTTGGTGTTTTTTTTCTCCTCCAAAAGAGCGTAATGATAGTAGAAAACGAATAAAAGTTGCGTTTGAATATCCTGAAATTGATCTGTGCGTGTCGAGGTCTGAGCTTTTTTGTGAATACGTACGGCACACAATCTTTTGGGATAATAGAGCGCAGGTGTTTTTCGGGCCAATTTAAGCCACAAATCCCAATCTGCGGTGTACCAAAACGCTTCCTGAAGTTTTCCAACAGCAAGCGCTAAAGATCTTTTAAAAATAGGGGCAGGGAGGGCAATGAAATTTTGGATCAACAATTTTTCAATCATGGCTTGAGGTAAGAGGGTCTGTGGGTATTTCGCAAGGGGGCAGTCTAAGTTTCCCAACTTCTGACCTGCTTCATTTATATAGATGGCTGCGTGAAGGAAAAAATCAATGTGTGGAAATCTGGAGATGATTTTTTTTAACTCTGGGAGTCTGTTTTCTAACCAAAGATCATCTTGATGAAGGAGACAGATGTATTTGCCTTGAGCGTGAGTGAATGCAAAATTTGTATTTTTAACCCAATTGCCTGTTTTCGGGATTCTCAGCCATTGGATATTTAGTTTTGAAGAATAATCATTTATGATTTTCGGGGTTGTGTCACTCGATCCATCATCAACAATGATACATTCTATATTCGGATCTTGTTGAATGTAAACGGAATGGAGGGCGGCGGGCAGGTATTTCTCACCATTGTAAGTCGGAATTAAAACGGAAAGCCAAGGGGTGGATTCATTCATGTAATTTTTTCATTCAGAATGCTCCTACAAAAATATCGGCCCAGTCCCCAGGATCTTTTCAAATCTTCATACCAGCTCGAATGGCCGCGATCATAGCGAACCACCACAGCCATTTCTTTGACCGAAAGGCCTTGTTGCGCAATATACTGAATAATTTCAGTTGCATGATTCATTCCAGGTTCTGAAATGCAGAGTTTTTTTAATGCATCTCTTCGAAATACGCGTAAGCCATTATGGGTGTCCGTCAGTTTTATCTTGACGCATTTATTGGTAATCCAAGCCCCCATCTTCAGAAGAGCCGTTTTGCGGAGCGGAACGGAATAGGAAGACGTCAAAAAACGAGATCCCAGAATAACATCGTATGAAGTTTTTTTGATTTCTTCTGTCATTCGAATTAAATCTGAAACGTCGTGTTGACCATCCGCATCAAAAGTTGCAATGTACGGGTATTGTTTTCCCAAAGCCTCAAGAAAGCCAGTTTGTAATGCAGCGCCTTGTCCAAGATTTTTGGAATGGCGAAGGAGCGTTACCCCCATCGCTTGGGCAATCGAAGCAGAACGATCTTGGGATCCATCATCTACACAAATGACGTTGAATTGAGGATGGAGATTTTTGAGGACATCTTCTAAGTAAACTTCTTCATTATAACAAGGGACGATGACCGCAACATCTTTAAAAAGGATTGACATGTTCCTATGGTTTCAAAAAACTATGACTGTGCATATCGGGTTTAATTTACTTGGATACCATAAGTTTACCTCAGAGGGCATCAAAAATTATTCTCATTCATTGATTCAAGCGATCTTAGAGATGAATACCGAACATCGCTATACGATTTTTTATCATGACGGATTGAAACCACTTTTTCAGTCCCCTTTTTGTAATGTCAGTTATCAATCCTGTCCTTCTTTTACACATTGGCAAAAAATGAATGTCATTTGGAGAGATTTTTTTTCTTACAAAATGATCCAAAGGGAAAAATTAGATGTGTTGCATTCCCTATCCAATATAGCCCCCTGGAGACTTCCGTGTAGATCGGTCGTGACACTTTATGATGTCATTGGGCTGAAACGGCCCCATCTATATTCTGGAATGTCTTCTGATGCTTTGTATTGGAAATATGTTCTGAGGCGCTCTGCCAAAAAGGCAGATGCCATCGTCACACTATCTGGTACCTCACAAAAAGCCATTTTAGAGATGATGCCATTCTTAAAACATAAAATCACAACCATTTATTCAGGGATCCCTTTGGATATTTCTAAAGAGAATGTTCAAGCCCCCACCTCTCTTTTTCATAAGCCTTACTTTCTCTGGATGGGCCGTTTTATGTCTCATAAAAATGTTGAGCGGTTGGTGGTTGCGTATGAAAAGTATAGATCTTGCAAGGAGGATCCTGCCCATTTGATTTTGTTTGGCCTAGAAGGCCCCACATTCAATTGTGTTCAAAAATATGTTCATCGAAAGAATCTTACATCTTATGTTCATATTTATTTGAATCAAGAGCGGCACATTTTATTACAGTATCTCAAGCATGCGCAGGCTTTGGTTTTTCCGTCGCTTGAAGAAGGTTTTGGTTTTCCACCCTTAGAAGCCATGAGCTTAGGTGTTCCTGTTTTATGTTCCGATATTTCGATCTTTCAAGAGATTTTAGGGGATGCCGCCCTGCGCTTCAATCCCTATGTTCCCGAGAGTATCGTTCATGCTTTAAGAGAAATTGTTTTGGATCCCCATTTTCGAAAAAATCTGATTCAACGAGGGTATGATCAAGTTAAAAAATACCCGTGGCAAGCGTGTGCCCAAAAAACCATCGCTGTCTATGAATCAATGCAATAGAATGCTTTTGATGGTTCAAAATATTTTTCAGAGTCGTTATATCTTAAAGTATCTTGTTTTGAGGGATCTTAAGGAAAGATATCAGTTTTCTGTTTTGGGTTTTTTGTGGACGATTTTACATCCCCTGAGCCTGATGGTGATGTATGGTGTTGTTTTTAAGTTTTTGTTTAGAGTCCAAATTGAAAATTATACAGTTTATTTGTTGAGCGGCATTGTGCCTTGGATTTTTTTGACGAATGGAATCACGCAAGCAACCCACTCGATTATCAACCATCATCACATGATCAGTAAAATTTATTTTCCGAGAGAAATTTTCCCTATTTCAGCGTTGAGCAGCCATTTCATTCATTTTGTCATGTCTTTGGGGGTTTTTTTTCTGTTTGTTCTTTTTTTAGGTGTTCCCATTTCCGGTTATATATTGTGTTTGCCTTTGGTTGTGTTGACGCAGTTTATCTTCATGTTGGGAATTTCTTTTTTTCTATGTTCATGGATGGTTTTCTTTAGAGATACGGCCATGATCGTAAGTGTTGTTTTTCAATTTCTTTTCTTTCTATGTCCGATTGTTTATGAAACGAATTTGGTTCCAGAGAAAGTGAGATTTTTTTATAGCCTAAATCCGATGGTTCCCATGTTGGAGGCCTATCGAAAGATTTTTATGTATGGTCAAAATCCTTTGAGTGAGGTTTTTTTATATGTCGTAGGGGTGAGTTTTCTCATGATGTATTTGGGGATTCTTTTTTTTCGAAAAGTGGAGTGGGTTTTTCCTGAGAGAGCATAAATAAACGCGAAAACTTTATGCAAATTGAGTTTGAAAATGTTTCCAAGTATTTTTTTGTTCCAAGCAAAGAGTTGTCTTTTCGACAAGCCTTTATTTCTTTTTCTAAAGGAAAGCAGATCAAAAAGGAAGTTTTAAACAATATCCATTTTTCGATTCAAAAAGGTGAATTTGTTGGGATCATCGGTCCCAATGGCTGTGGTAAAAGCACGATCTTAAAATTGATTGGGGGAATTTTGTGGCCCAATGTTGGCCGAATTACGGTGATAGGAAAAGTGGCACCTTTACTTGAATTGGGGGCGGGCTTTCACCCAGATTTAACCGGAAGGGAAAATATTTATCTGTATGGTTCTATTTTAGGATTTAAAAAAAAAGAGATTGATCAAAAATTTGAAGAAATGGTTTTGTTTTCGGAGATGAAAGATTTTTTAAATTTAAAAATTAAACATTATTCTTCCGGGATGGCAGCTCGGCTCGGGC
>JACQJD010000039.1 GCA_016198185.1 Deltaproteobacteria bacterium | reverse complement strand
CTTAAGTGATTCTGAAATTTTAGATATCATGCAAATTTGCAAACCGTTATCACTTTCGGGATTTGTGGCTTCCAATACCGGGCTGTTCAAAAAGGCCCAGATACTAGGCGCCCGAGGAGGGGCGACTGAGGCGTACTTGAGTGGTACGTCGAAGGAGACACGACGAGGGCAACGACGTAGATGGACCTTTTTCAACAGCCTGCTACTCGAGGATGACCACTGCTCATGTCTCTGAGGCAGGATCAGACAATCCCACCCCAGAAATAGGAACAGTGATCATGCTTGGAATAGGCTTTTGAATGGTTCTCTTTTTTAATACAAACCAAACGCATGTCACATTTCCGATGAGATATACGCCCTGGATCACCCAAAGAATGTGCTCGGGACGCGCATGAAATAAGAAAATAAGCGTAACTTGCAATGCACACATTCCAAATAACACCCCCACAATCTCAAATCGCGACAATGCAATAAAATAATTTACAAAAATGTGAAGCAAAAGCATGAGCCACATTGCCATCGCATAGCCCCGTAAATAAAGAACAGCTCCTACAGCTTCTTGCTTTCCAAACAACATTAAAATTTTTTCTGGGAACATCAGAAAAAGCGCCAAGACACTTCCAGAAATGAAACTCCCCATGAGGAGCGTTTTGACCAAAGGAATTTTGGAATTTGCTTTTAAAGCATCAGAAACAACTACCTTTGGGAACATCACCATCACAATGGAAAGAGAAACATAAAAAACCGTTTTTCCCAAAACAGCTGCCGTGGCGTATAATCCGGCTTGAGAACTCCCTTTCCCAAAAAAATGCTGAACCCAAATCACATCCATGAGCAAGATCAATGACAACATCGAGTACGCCAAAAAACTTGGAAAAAAATAATGAAAGCTTTCAACCACCGGGCTTGTGTATCCAAAAGGATTCACCCAATAAGATCTGGTCTTTGAAAATAAAACAGCCAATACGACCGCAGAAGATAAAATGAGCGCTGACATTAAAGTAGAAAGAGAATATCCAATGGAAATAACCCCCACCCCACTCGCCCATTTAAAAACACCTGCCAGCAAGGCACAGAACCCGGCCAAGAGAAAGCGCTCTTCACCTTGTAACACACCCAAACCAAACGAATGAAAGAACCCTAAGGCTGCAAAAATGGAAAGCAAAATAAAAACACCCGAAGATTCAATATGAAAAAAAGAAATAAACATGGATTTAAAAACATAGAAAAAAAGAATCATCCCACAAGAAAATAAAAAAAGGTCTCGAATCCAAAGCGAATAAAAGCACCGAAGCCCTGAGAGATTATTTTTTAACTTAAATTGCGACACATATTTGCTGATGCCCATTTGAAGCGTCGCCATGGGCACCGTTAAAATCATGGCCAAAGACAATAAGGCATTGAGCGCGCCATACCGTTCTTTCGATAAAGCATGGGACATTTCATATTGATACAAGAAATGAAAGAAGGATCCCACTTGCGAAAGTAAAAAAATAACAGCACTTTGCTGGAAAAAAGGGTCTTTCATCAGTCGTTGAAACATCTTCATATAAAAAAATCATTCGGAATTTTGCCACTGCCAACACCCCTTCGGCTCGAAAGGCAATGCCACCAAAGGGGTGTTGGCAGTGGCCACACGCTGGCTGCCTTTTTGAGGCTACCTCTCTCAGGTTAACTCTTCACAGTCCTTCTGTTTTGGTTTGAAATCCATGAGGTGTCCCACGACTTGCCGGGCAGCACGATAATAAAATTTCACATCCTCCACAGACCGAATGTGACTTAATTTTCGAAACAAATAACGAGGCGTAAAACAAGATTTATAAAGCCCCTGAGACAAACGCCGCACCTCTTCGCTGGTCAAGGGCCCTTTCATGACTTGCTTTCGCATGTCGTAATCATCCCAATCCTCGGTCAAAAGCCAGCCTTGCTCTTTCGCCTGCCTGAAAAGTTCTGTCCCAGGATAAGGAATGACAATCGTTGCCTGCAATGTATCAATCCAACCCCGATCAAATAAATCTTTTGTCAATCGAATCGTCTCCAAAGCTTCTTCTTTGGTCTCCCACGGATACCCCACCATGCACGTCACATGGGGCTCTAGCCCTGCACGCTTAGCCATATACATGGCATCTCGAATATCTTGGACCGTGTTACCCTTATTTAATTTTTCCAATGTCTTGTCATTGGCAGATTCAATGCCATATAAAATAAATCTAAAATTGGCTTTTCCCATCAAATGATATTGATCTTGATCCAAGGCTGCAGGTTTCATGTTGCACCCCATGACCACTTTTTTATGTAACCCACGCCGAATCATGCCTTCACAAAATTCCTGTAAAAATCTTCCTCCAGGAAAGGTGCCCGTATCGTCAAAAATTTCTCGCACACCATATTTGTGAACCAATTCATCTACTTCTTCTAAAAGATGTTCGGCTGTCCCCATTTGCCACTTTGGAAAAATGGTCGTCCAAGAACAAAACGTGCAACCCCCCTCTCTACGCCACCAACAATCGCGCCCAATCATGGTATAGGTCCCAGGCAAATATTTATAATTCCCATTATAAATGGAATATCGATGCCACTGTGTTAGATCCCGATCGATCATTCCATATTCTTGTATGCCCGCAAGCGATTGGAAAGGCCCCGAATTGACAATTTCAGAACCTTGCCGATAATAAACCCCTGGCCGGAACGGCGTTTTTTGAGAGAGTGAATTGGCCAAATTGAGTAAGTTTAAATCGAAGTCTCCACCCGTTAACACATAGTCTACTTGAGATTTCTCTAAAGACTCTTGCGGAAAAGCTGTCACGTGATCGCCCATGAGCACCACCAGAATGTCAGGACGCATTTTCTTCATGTGGTCAATGATCTTCCAATATTTTTTGATGGTCGGTGTTTTGGATTCAATGGCAATAAGGTTCCAATCGGAACGCTCAAATTGAGCCATCCACGTTTTAAAAGAAAGACGAGCAGCAATAGCATCATCCCAGACAACCTCATAGCCTTTTCGTTTTAAAAGTGTCGCCGCATAAGCAGGCATCATGGGGTAAATATAGGTCGGTGCATGAAACCACTGAAATTGTCGATTTTGACTTAAAAGCGGTGTCCCTTTGGAACTTTCTAAGGGTGGGTAGGAAATCGCAATTTTCATAATTAAATCTTAACGTGCATGTCTGGTGATATCAAACGATATAAATCGCCATTTGACAATCATCCACAACATCTTGATACCATCTACCCACTTAATTTTTTTACCTTCTTGATAGGAACGCGGTAGATAATGAATAGGAATTTCTTGAATACGATATCCCAAACGAAGACTTTTACAAATAAGCTCATTGTCAAACTCAAAACCATTGGCATGAATGGTTAGGGTGTTAAATAGCCTTTTTGTAAAAGCTTTGTAACAGCCTTCATAATCTGTATACCGTTGTTGGTATAAAAAATTCGTAATCCAAATAATCATTTTATTCCCAATATAATGAAAGAAAAAAGGATCTCCAGTTTTTGTAAAAAAATGGGGTTTTTGTTTTAAAAATCGAGATCCCATGGTGAACTCACATTCTCCAGAAAGCAACGGACGTAACATGGAAAGATAATCATTCGGATCGTATTCCAAATCCGCATCTTGAAGAATAATGAGCTCACCGCAAGCTGCTTGAATGGCCGTTTTTAAAGCAGCTCCCTTTCCTTGATTGTAAGCATGTCGAATGGATCGAATCCCAGGAATTTTTTTAATCGTTTCATAAGAATCATCACCAGATGCGTCATCCACAACAATAATTTCTTTCTGAAGAGGCGCAACATCAACCTCCTTAATTTTTCGAACCAAAATCTCTACCGTCTTACTTTCATTATAAACAGGAATAACAATAGAAACGGTTCTAAAATTTGGAATAGAGGTCATGGGTTTAAAATCTCAATAACAGAAGAACTGCTTTGTAGCCCAGTAAAAAATCTTTTTCAATAGTTGAAGTTTGATTGCTTTCGTAACCATATTGAAAAAAGTTGGGCCAATAGGATAAGAATGGATCTTTAAATTCTTGAACGATCTGATGTTTCATCTGCCCTTCAAAGATGAACCCATCCCCCTGAGGATGAAATTGAACACCCGAAACAATAAAATAACTATTTTGGGGCACGTTCTTGTTTTCAATTGAAGTGAAAGGCAATGGAAAAAAAGAAACTTTCCTTGCCATTTCTGGATAAATATTTTTGAGGTACGGTTCAAAGAAGGAAAGGTTTCCACTCAGAGAAAGGGCTGGCAACGTTTCCATCCACTGGACCATTTGAATATACCCACGCGAGGAAGCTTTAAGATACTGCCCAAACATCACCCCTTGGGTGATGAGATAAGAAAAAATAAACAGCCCGTATGCCCAACGCCAAAATCTCTTTTTTTGATGTAAAACTTCTAAGAAATAGGCGACCGCAAATGCTGACATGGGCACAAGCGGTATCATATAGCGAAAATGACCTGTCAACCCACCAACGGAAAATATCCAAACACTTACATAAGAAACCCATAAAAAAATCAACGTGCCGGATAAGAAATGTTTCGAACGCAAGGCCTTTCGGATCAACAGCCCAAACCCAATTCCAAAGCCAATCAGAAAGACAAGCCCCTGACTAACACAAACTTGTTTCAAATAATACAGAGGACCTAGAGAGGTCATTTCCTCCCGAGAAGCCTCGGCCTGTAAAACCAAATGATAGAGATAACTGGTTTGAGCCATCAGCAACGCCGTAATTTCATAAAAGAGAATGACACTGGAAAAAAACAGCGTAAATATTCCAAGATGACTGAATCGTTGAAGCATCCTCTTTTTCCAAGATCCAACGGGCAAGTGAACAAAAAGCTCACTCCATCCATAACCAAAATAGAAAAAAAATGCCGTGGGATGGATCGTACCGGAAACGCCCAAAAGAACGCCCGACACTGCTAAATAAAAAAACGGCTTTTCTTTTTCATGTTTTAAATAGCACATGAGCGAAGCTAACAAAAAAGTCGTTGCTGCCGTATGCGGCAAAAAACTTCGACTGTATTGAATGTCAAACATAGAAAAGGCAAGAATCAAAACCGAAAGCAAAGCCATCTTAGGTGAAGAGAAAAACACTCGAGCAATCGTATACACAAGCACCAGATTCACCATCGCCCACATCGTGGTGACATAAATGAGTGCATGAGGATTGGCGTGGAACCAAAGAAAAAAAGGGAAATGGAGCAATAAAAAAGTAGGCTTTCCATACGAAGCATAAGCCCCCCCCGGAGGATCCATGAGCACACGATAAAATTCACTTGAAAAAAAGCCGTTGGTTTTAAAAACGCTGAGCAAATCCCAAAGGGTATGGATCACCGTGACTTCATCGGCATGAATAATCCCGACGTGCATGACATGGAATACTCTTAAAAAGAACGCAAGGAGGAGAAAGCTTAGAAATAAGAAAGTATGTTTAAAACATGTATTCTTCATTTACAAGAAACCCAGCTTTAGCAGTTGAAAAAGGCCAATTTAGTAATGTGCTAAAGATTTTTTGAAATTTGGCCATAGCCAATAACAGCTCCAGTCTCGAAATGCAATGCCGCCTGGAGCTGTTATTGGCTATGGCCATACATCAAAAATTTTTCAATATGTTGAATTACCTTTTTTCAACTGCTAAAGCTGGGTTTCTATTTAAAGTGCTTTTTAAAAACACTGCTTTTGTTTGGTGCCCACGCGCACACATTAAAAATCTTCTTTATAAAACTCTGACTCTTCGCCGTCTGGAGATTGCGGACGTGCTGGATTTTCATCATTTAACTTGGGTTCCGTCCCTTCAATAAAAGCCTGAGACAATCGGTGCTGGCTATGTCTGGTTGCAATGCGCCCCGTCTCTGCATCTATCGTCACAAATACAATTTTATCTGGCACCTCAAACTCTTTTTTCTCATACAAGCTAAGGGAAGACTCCATAAAGTTTTTCCAAATGGGAAGGGCTGCCCTGGCGCCGGTTTCATATTCTGCGATAATTTTACGTTCATCATACCCTACCCAAACACCGCTCAATAACTCTGGGCTATATCCTAAAAACCAGGCATCTGCATAATCACTGGTGGTCCCCGTTTTCCCTGCCAATGGCCAGTTTAAATCACTCACCTCTTTTCCAGTGCCACGCTTAATCACCCCTTGAAGTAAATGGGTCATAAGATAAGCAAGTTGCGGAGTTATCACTTGCATCCCTGGGTCTGGTTCTTCATGAGACTCTAAAATATTTCCTTCTCGATCCACAATTTTTAAAATCGTAATCGGTTCTTTTTTCTTGCCGCCATTGGCATAAACAGAAAATGCCTGACACATTTCTTCCAGCGTTAAACTCGAAGATCCGAGCGCCATGGATAAATCTTCAATGAGCGGAGAGGAAATCCCCACTCTCTTGGCAAACTCCAAAACCCGCGCAATCGTAATATCTTGAACGATTTTAATGGTCACAATGTTTCGAGAAAATGCCAACGCATTGGCCAAAAGGGTATCCCCATAAAACTTTTCGGCGTAATTCTTGGGTTTCCATTGTTCTTCAATTTCTTTCTCCCCTTCACCATAAATAATGGGCGAATCCACGATGACAGTGGCTGGCGTATACCCTTGATCCAAAGCCGCACCATAAATGATGGGCTTAAAGGTAGAGCCCACTTGTCTTTGTCCCTGAACCACGCGATTAAATTCGCTTTTGGAAAAATCAAGTCCTCCCACCATGGCTTTCACATGGCCCGTCTTGGGCTCAAAAGAATACAACGCCCCTTGGACCAGCGGTTCTTGTTCTAATTGAAGCGTAAAATCTATTTTAGGATCTTTGTATTTCCCCATCACCCGAACCTCAATCACATCTCCTGGAGACAACGCGCTGGAGGGCTTTAAAATTAAATCATACAAATAATATTTGTGGGGATTGAGTTTACGCGCCCATTTCATGCTGTCAAACGGAATCACTCCCGAAACCGTTGGATTCACAGCGAGATCCACTTGTACTTTTTTTGCTGTATCCGAAACTTCTCGAACAACCCCTTGGTAAATTTCACCTTCTTTAAATTCCTCAACTTTGTGTTTGGCCAAAAATTCTTCTGTGGCTTTGAAAGAAGAAAAATGATCGAGCGCCCCTCGATACCCTTGCCGTTTATCGACATCGCGTAACCCCTTTTCCACTGCAAAGTTGGCTGTCTTTTGCATTTCAAGATCTAAGGTCGTATAAATTTGCAACCCTTCCCGCATCACTTTATCATAACCATATTTTTCCATGAGATACCGACGGATATGTTCTACAAAATAAGGCGCCACCTCTGAATTCAAATGAGGCCTGCTGATAAATTCCAATACGGTTTCTTTGGCTTCCAGTGCTTCTTTTTTTGAAATATCCCCAGCCTCAACCATTTGGCGTAACACATACAGCTGCCGTTCCTTGGCCATTTTAGGATCTACCAGGGGAGAATATTTCGACGGCGCTTGTGGAAGTCCCGCCAACATGGCCGCTTCTGCCAAATTTAACTCTGAAACATCTTTTCCAAAATAATTTTCAGCTGCTGAAAAAATACCATAAGATCCATTCCCTAAATAAATTTCATTAAGATATAAGTATAAAATTTCATTCTTAGATAAATTGGCCTCTAACTTTAGCGCCAACAAAGCTTCTTTTATTTTTCGTGATAACTTTTTTTCTCTGGTCAAGAGCAACGACCGCGCAACTTGTTGGGTGATCGTAGAGCCCCCTTGAACAAAACGTCCTGTTTTAAAATTGACCATCGCAGAACGAACAATGGCTTGAAGATCAATCCCACGATGAGAATAAAAATGCGCATCTTCCGCAGCAATAAAGGCTCTTTCGACGATATCGGGAATTTGATCTAAAGAAACGACTTTTCTTCGATGTTCTGAAAATTCGCCCATTTTCTTACCTTTGATATCAAACACTTCAGACATCATCCAAGGCTTGTAATCCTGAGGGGAAATAATTTTAGGAAGCGTTCCAGAAACAAAATGATAGAGGAAGGTTAGAAGAACTGCACATACAAAAAAAAGAAAAACACCAACCTTAAGCCAGCGCGCCATAAATACACATTCTTGACAGGATATGCATTTAATTTTACATTGTCAAATCTCTTATGAAATTCAAGAGTTACAAGACTTCCGTGACAAAAGAAAAAAGAGCTTCGAATGAAAAAACGAAGGGCCCCGCCACCCCCACAAGAACAAAAAATCCCCCTGTTGTGGAAGCGCTCCTTCAAAAACAAATTCCAGACAAAACTGCGGAAAAAACAGTCGAAACCATCTTCTTAGACGAATTAAAAAAATGAAGCCCCCTTCCCAAAAAAGCTCTTTTAAAAGTTTTGACGGAACGGTCATTGCTTATGAAATCCTAGGGGAAGGCCCCCCGTTAATTTTTTGCTATGGTTTGGTCTGTCGTCAATCCATGTGGCGACATCAAATAAATTATTTTAAGAAAAACTACCAACTCATTTTTTTTGACTACCGTGGACACAATGCCTCCAAGCTTCCAAAGAAGATCGAAAATTTAACCATCCAAAATTGCGCCAAAGACCTCTTTCATCTCTGCGAAACACTCCAGATGGATAAAGCAACCCTGTTGGGACATTCCATGGGAGTAAACGTGGCTTTTGAATTTGCAAAACGGTACCCAGAAAGAGTCCGATCCATTGTTGCCATTTGCGGCACGATCGAAAACCCATTCAAATATATGTTTCACACCGATCTTTCTCAAATCGGGTTTGAAACATTAAAATTGATTTACTTAAAGTTTCCCGATCATTTTTCAGCAATCTGGAAGAAAAGCATGACGACCCCTGCAAGCCAACTTCTTACGAGCTTATTGGGATTTAATCTTCAGCTTTCTCAACAAAAAGACATTAAAAATTATTTGGAGGGCGTTGCGAATCAACCCCTGGATACGTTTTTCTATTTGCTTCAGGACATGGTAGAAAAAAATGGATTTAAAAACTTAGATCAAATTCAAGCACCCGTACTTGTCATTGGTGGAGAAAATGATTTTATTACTCCCTTTAAAACTCAGCTTAAACTCTACAAACACCTTCCCCATGCGCAGTGTTTAAAAGTCCCCAAAGGCAGCCACTGTTCACACATGGACATGCCCGATCTCGTTAATCTCAGAATCGAAAAATTTTTGAAGGAATTGTGACGCCTTTGAGCAGGCTCAGGGTGTTGACAAAGTCTATTTTCGGCAAACTGCTATAGTTGGGCATCTATGACCGTACTAAACACAATCGTTTTTTTACCCAGTTTTTGCTTGAAAAAACGCCTCACCCCTAAACGAAGTTCTTCTTGGAGCGTTTCTCTGGAACTTTTCTCAAAGGGTTTTAAATGTTTGGACACAAAGTGTTCTAATTCTTCAAAATAGCGTTGATGGAATCGCTCCGGAATAAGCCCAGCTGTTTGAAACAAGGGGCCCTCTAAAATAGTACGATCTTTAGCATGCCGCACCAAGGTCACCATCACAACACCTAATTCCGATAATTTTTTTCTTTGTCGTAAGACATCCGAAGATAGCGTTTGAGGATTTTCATTTTCAACGTAAATAGCTTCTAAATCAATCGCATTCAGTTGAATATCCCAAGCTGTTTTATTTTTCTTTTTAAAAATAATTTGATCCCCATTTTCGCAAATAAAAATATTTTTCTTTGGGATCTCTTGTGTGGCCGCCAACTTGGCGTGATGGACCAAATGCCGATACTCCCCATGAATGGGTAGAAAATAGTGGGGTTTGACCGTTTGAATCATTTTGCGAAGTTCGCTCGCATGGGCATGGCCGGAAACATGCACCGGCGCTACCGCATCATAATACACCTCCGCCCCCAACCGACAACACTGGTTTAAAAGATCCGAAATCGCCTTTTCATTTCCAGGAATAAACCGTGAAGATAAAATGACGGCATCCCCTTTTTGAAGGCGCACAAAGCGATGCTCATCCATGGCAATACGAGACAATGCCGAAAATTCTTCCGCTTGGGACCCCGTACACAAAATCATGATCTCAGGGTCGCGATAATGATCCAGATGTTGAATTTCAACAAAACATTTTCGAAGTTTTCGAGGTAAAAAGCCCTCTTGAAAGGCAATCCCCACATTGGTTTCCATGGTCCGGCCCGTTAGGACTATTTTTCGTTTCAGTTGTAAGGCAATCTCGAACATTGTTTGAATGCGATGGATATTGGTTGCAAAGACAGAAAAAACTATTTTTCCTTTAATACTTTTGCAAATTTTTTGAAGTGTTTCGGCAATTTGGGTTTCTTGAAGGGCTTTGCCTTCTCGCTCAACATTGGTGCTATCTGACATGAGCAAGAACACCCCCTTTTTTCCATAATCTTTAAATTTTTCAAGCGTCATTTTTTTGCCATGGAAAATAGTTTCATCGATTTTAAAATCCCCAGTATGAATAATGGTCCCCAAAGGGGTTCGAATGGCCAATCCCATCGCATCTAATGTGGAGTGATTGACCTCTAAAAATTCTACAGAAAATTTTCCAAAGGAAAAATGTTGGTTTGGCACAACCACCGAAAGCCTGGGTCTTCGAATATCCTGAAATTCTGTCAACTTGTGTCTCAACAAGGCCAATGTAAACGCACTTCCATAAATAGGAACTTCTAGATGTTTCAACAAATAAGGCACCGCACCGATATGATCTTCATGGGCATGGGTTAGAAGCAGCGCTTTTATTTTATCTTGAATATCTAGAACGTATTTAAAATCTGGCAAGACCAAATCAACGCCCAAGAAACGATTGTCTGGGAACATGACGCCACAATCAATGAGGAGCGCATCTTCGCCACACTCCAGCACCATCATGTTCATGCCAATTTGGCCTAAGCCCCCCAGCGGTAAAATCTTAAGTTCTGAATTCATTAGTGAGGGATGACCAAAGTTTGGCCGGCATAAATATGTCGCCCCAAGCGATTGGCTTCACGCAACAATGAGACAGACGTCCCATATCGACGTGCAATATAGGAAAGTGTGTCCCCAGAACGCACCCGATGATACAAAGAACGTCGTTGAGAAGCATATTGAACCTGACTGGGTACTTTACCCAAGGCCGCAACAAAGGATTCTTTCGTTCCATCTGGCAATTTAAGCTTGTATTGAGCCGGAATTCTCTTCTTACCGGAATAAACATATTGTGTCAGCCCCGGATTAAATCGTTTGATCAAACTTTGAGATAAATTCGTGTATTTCATCAGGGTTTGAATGTTCAAATAGGCAGACAACGTCACTTCTTCAAATTTTAACGGTGCTTCCACCTGTAAAGGCCCAAAATATTTTTCATATTCTACTTCTACATCTAAGGCAGCTAAAAATTCTGTATAAAAGTTTTTGGATGCAAATCCAAAGGTTGGGCTACGATAATTTTGAATGACTTCTACAATGTCATTGGAACCGACCTGTTGAATCGCACGCATCATCCCCGAACCCCCATGATTATAAGCCGTAATGGCAAGAGGCCAGTTTTGCAAAGCTTCATAATTCATTTTTAAAAATCTGGCCGCTGCCCGTGTGGCCTCAATGGGATCATTGCGTTCATCGACCGCCAAGTTAATTTGTAAGAACCGCTTTCCCGTGCTTCGAATAAATTGCCAAATACCGGAAGCCCCCACGCGAGAGCGCGCCTTTAAATTAAAAGAAGACTCAACAAACGGAAGCCTCGTTAATTCCATGGGCAGTTGTTCTTGACGAAAAATTTCTTCCATCATCGGTAAATAACGCCCTGCCCAAATGACCCCTTGTTCAAATCGTTCTTTTTGGCCCAACTGTGCTCGAATTTTATACTTGGCTCTTAAAAATTTATCGGCCCCATCCACACGTTGAAACTGATCGTATATTTTTCGCTCTGCAATGGTTAAGAGGCTTGGGGAATCTTGCTTTTCATGAAGCGTGTTTAACAAATCCCGAATTTTAAGACGATAGTGCTGCAACCGTTGATTCACCAATTTTCGTTCTTGGCGATAAGACCCTCGACGCTTTACAATGTCACCAATATCCACAATGTCATAGACCACATGCGCATCTGCGTCGTGGAGCACATATTGATTCATGGAATAATGATGATAAATGAGCTTCCAAAACTCCACTTGCTCTCTTAATTCCTTGGGAACCCGAAACGTTTCTCCAGGGGTATACCCCAATGCTTCCGGTTGATTTTTAAAATCTGGGTGAATCAAGGGGGCAAACTCAGAAGGCGGTTCCTCTTCAATACGATCCGCCGCTTCAATTTCAATTTTTTCCGCCAAAGGAATTTTTTCTAAATAATCAATGGGGTATGGCAACGGCAGTACAAAAAAATAATGGGCGTGTAAGGGACCACCCCCTAAAAATGCCATCCCAAAAAATACCAGTTTTCGAATATTTATTTTCATTCTGTTAAGATCCATTTTCCACATCACTTAATAAAAGCAATAATTTGTCTTGCAAGTCTTGCATCCTGTCTTGTCTATTGTGCGCATCATTCATTAAAAATGAAAACACCAAAATTTCATCTTGTTTCGTCACCAAATATCCGGATAGCGCACTCACCCCGGTTAAGGACCCTGTTTTCACCCGCACTTCTCCTTGAACCGGTGTATTTTTCAACCGCCCTTCGACCGTTCCATCTACGCCCACAATCCCCATGGAAGAAACATATTCTGGAAACAGCTTGAAATCATAAAATCCATATTTGAGCACTTCCACAAGCTGGGCAGCCGACATCCGATTTTCGAGCGATAATCCCGAACCATTGACCATTTGATACCCATTGTGAATTCCAAGTCCCATCAAAAACTCCTTGAGCACGCTTAATCCTTTATCGGTCGTTCCAGGCTCTCCCTTTAATTCTGCCCCCAGTGTTTTTAAAATCTGTTCTGCAATAAAATTATTACTGATTTTATTTAAATCACTGACCAAAATACGAAGCGGTCTCGATTCATAAACCAAAATTTCTTGGGCCCCCTTTGGAACACGCTCAAATTTATCTTTCCCTTGAATGGTCATCCCACGCTCTTGAAAAAAGCGACGTACCATGGCCGCCGCATAGTACAGAGGATGCGTAATATTTCGATAATAGCGTTTCTCCGGCGTTGCCAGAGGAATCTGCCCCTTCACCAAGATGACATCGTGGTCTTTTCCCGATAGACGAATCACTTCCAACGTTTTTTTGGCGTGTTCTGAAACTGTTTTGGAACGATTGATCAGCTTGATATAGGTATTGTCAGGATCCACGGTCACCTTTGCTGGGGTCCCCACGGCCACCCCCGGTGAAACATAGATGGCCGTCGTATTAAAATTAATAGACAAAGCGCCTAAAGGAGCATCGTAAGCCCGTTCCCCTTTTCCCAGATTGTGGGGAACCTCTCGAATCGCATCAAAAAAAGATTCGTCTAAGATTAAATGACCTTGCACTTGCCGAAATCCCACCCGCCTTAGGTCATTGGTGAGGTACCAAAGCTGTTCAGAAACCAACAGAGGGTCTCCAAATCCTTTCACGTAAAGATTCCCTTTTAAAATATCGTTTTCAATTGGCCCATCACTGTAAACTTTGGTTTTAAATCGATATTCCGAACCTAAATATTTTAAAGCTGCAAGCGTCGTAATCAGTTTTAAATTAGACGCAGGTTTTAAGATTTTATCTTCTTGATACGATAAAATCGTTTCTTTGGTTTTGAGCGAATAGACTTTCACCCCAACTTCCATGGCCCGAAGCTTGGGATCTTCCATCATTTTTACCAAATGGGATTTTAATTCCTTGCGCGCAATGTTTTTTGCGCATAGGGTTTGAGACAAAAATAACACCGAAGAGATGTAGAAAAATTGACAGAACAAAATAAATTTTATTACTCTGGTGAAGCACACCGAAGGAGATACTATGTTCAAAAAAATTGGCATTACGCTATTAGGCATTCTGGGCATTCCCCTTGTTTTTTTCGGTTGTTTTGAAAAAAAATTAACACCCCTCGATACCCTCGTTATTGGACTTTCCTTAGAACCTTTACAGCTCGATCCCAGGTTTGGGATCGATGCCACCGCGCAGCGTCTTTCTCAATTGATGTTTGATTCTTTGGTCGTTCTCGATACTCACTTAAAAATTGTACCGCATCTTGCCAAAACTTGGAAAGTAAAAGACGACCGGATCTATACCTTTTTCTTACAAGAAGGCCTCACGTTTCAAGATGGAACACCGGTGGAATCAAAACATCTGGTCAAAACATTGGAACAAATCTTAGACCCTGCCTTTGGCTCTCCACTCAATGCAAGTTTTAAAAATGTCATCCGGGTTAGCGTGGTCACACCCAAAATCCTTGAAATTGAGCTGAAGGAACCTCAAGCCAGCTTTCTAACAGACTTAACACTCATTAAAGCCTTACCCGATCAGGCTTTTTCAGATGTGGAAGGCTATAAACAAACGCTTATCGGATCAGGACCGTATCATTATATAGGGCGTAAAAATAACACACTTCTGTTTGAAAGATTTGAAAAGCACTTTACCTATCACCCCAAGTTAAGACGTCTTGAGTTCAAAATCATTAAAGACGATGCAACACGTGCTTTAAAACTTAAAAAAGGCGAATTGGACCTCATTCAAAATGATCTCAGTGCTGACTTTGTCATGAATTTGATGAAAGAAGGACAAGTGGTCATCACCAAAAGCCCAGGGATTACTTATGCTTACTTGGGGTTAAATTTAAAAGATCCTGTTTTAAAAAATCTGAAAGTGCGACAAGCGATTGCTTATGCCATTGACCGACACACCATCATCCAACACCTACTTCATGATTTGGCCACCCCTGCCAATTCCATTCTTTCATCGCTTAATTGGTCTTATGAACCGAAAGCCGAAATATATAACCATGATCTCGAAAAAGCCAAGGCGCTTTTAAGCAAAAGTGGCCTCCCCTTGCCCATTCAATTGGTTTATAAAACTTCAACCGATGCGCAGGCAGTCAACATTGCCCGTGTCATTTCAGACCAACTTAAAAAAGTGGGCATTTTGGTTGAAATTCAGGCCAACGAATGGGGGACTTTTTATCGAGATGTCAATCAAGGAGAAGCTCAGCTTTTTTCTTTGCGATGGATTGGCGTTACAGATCCTGATATTTTTCATGCTGCTTTTCATTCGAGTCAATTTCCGCCAGGGCGGAATCGAGTTTTTTATTCAGACCCCCTGATGGATCGTTGGCTGGAACAAGGTCAAAAAACATTGGACCTTCAAAAAAGAAAAGCCACCTATGACAAAGTCCAGAAAAAAATTTCTCAAGAGTTACCGTATATCGACTTGTGGCATTTTAACAATGTAGGCGTTTACACCCCCAGACTCCGAGGGTTTTATTTTCACCCTCAGGCCAATTTTTTACCCATTGTCGACATGTGGAAAGAAGGCTGATGGGATTACCAATGAATGCCCCTTTGCATACCATTTTAATCATTGACGATGAGGTCGATAATTTACATGCCCTGGAACGCACGTTAAAGAACGTTGCTGAAGTTTTAACGGCAGAAAGCGGCGCTCAAGGATTAAAACTCATCGAACAACGCCCGATTGAACTTGTCATCTGTGATCAACGCATGCCCCAGATGACCGGGATCGACTTTTTTAAAATTCTAAAAGAAAAACATCCAGATATCGTTCGGATCATTTTAACAGGGTATACCGACATTGAAGATTTAATTTCTGCAATCAATGAAGTGGGCTTGTATCGCTACATTACCAAACCCTGGAACAATCACGAACTTGGAATTGTCATCCAACGCGCTTTGGAACACCATGATGCCCAAAAACAAAATCGCACATTGGTCCAAGAGTTAAAACGCATGAATGAATCTTTGGAAAAAACGGTCAGCGACAGAACCCATGAGCTGAAAGAAGCAAACCATAAATTACAGGAGCTCTCTTTAACAGACGACTTAACCCATTTAAGAAACGGCCGTTTTTTTAAAGAAAAAATGGCGGAAGAACTCAACCGAAGTCTTCGCTACAAACATCCCGTATCGATCATTCTTTTAGATATTGACCATTTTAAAAAAATTAATGACGTATTTGGTCATAAAACGGGGGACCAAGCGCTTCAAAAAATAGCCCACATCCTTCAAAAAAATATTCGAAACACAGATTTTGCGGCCAGAATCGGCGGTGAAGAATTCGTTATTTTATTGCCAGAGACTTCCAAACCCCAAGCCCAAGACATGGCAGAGAGATTGCGAAAGGCCATTTCAAAAACGATGATTTTTTCTCGCGAGAAAAAAATGAAAAAGCAGCCGCTGACCGCAAGTTTTGGTGTTTCAAGCTATCCACACGATAAAACAAAAAATGCTAAAAAACTGCTGGCACTCGCCGACAAAGCCCTCTACCGCGCCAAGAAAAAAGGCCGCAATCGTATCGAAGGGTAAAATAGAAACACTTATTTACCTTGATGAGAGTGGGGTTATCGCTTGGGTCGGACCATCAGGGCAATGGTTCGGCCATGACGCTTAATTGCAACCGTTTTCCCATGAAGTGCTCATTCGCAATACTTATCAAGATGACGGTTATCTCCAGTATAGCTATTAAATAAGGTTTTAATTGCTTTGAAAGAGAACTTTACAGGGAGCCTGCCTGATATCGGGCGGGGTCTGGGTTCATGGTCGCAACATAAACCCGAGATAGATAACTCTTGATCTGCGGGTGGGGTAATTGAAATTTTCCAGCTTCTTCCGACATATGGAACATAAATCCCGTCAGAATATTTTAAATTTTGAACCACCTTTTCTCCATTGATAAATAAAATAAATCGGATCGTATTCACCTCTGGGTACTTGCTGTAAAATGCGTGTTCTCCTGGTGAACCACAGTACAGGCTTAATTGAATCGGTATTGCTTTCGGCGTTGTTTCAGGTACTTCTTCCCCTATAACTTCAATCAAGAGTTGATGCGAACGATCACCCTGGGAATCGATCTCATAGCCTGTCAGCATCGCATCTACGAGGGAGGGTTTTGTTTGTGGTTGGGTATCCAGTTTAATAATATCCCCCGTATCTGCTCTCAAAAGTGAAAAAGGTAACGTCGTTTTGTTTTGAATGTTGCTCTTATCAACCTGAACGGGGATCTCTGTTTCAAAGATATAATCGCCTTCTGGCGTGTGATCTGATCTTGATAAGAGAATGGATTGATTTTTAAATTTTATCTCCACCGAAGAAGGTTCTAAAATAACATCATCCGAAAGCGTCGCACGAAAAGAGATCGGCAAAGAAAAAGAAGCGTTCTCGAATTGTTGCTTCGTCAATTTTATTTTTTCTTGAAGCTTCGAAGGATCACTCATTCTTCGATCTGGATTGTCGGGATCTTCTATCCAGGTTGTGCTATAGATTTTTTTACCTTCATGAAACGCTTCTACGGTTTTAAAATAAGGTAAAGGTAATTTCGCAGCATACACTTCCTGAGAGATCTCTTCAGATGAAGTATTGGTTAAAATCAAAAACGCATGTTGCTCTGATTGTGTTGGATCAATATTTTTGACAATGATCTTACCCTTTTCCGGTGAAAAAACATGGTAAGGGGTACGGGAAAGATAATCAAAAAAATTAAAACCTGAACTACTACCCGAACGATACAGAAAAATCGCCTGTCGATGAAGATCCTCTTCCATTTTGGGAAATCCCATCTCCAGTTGCCACATGTCCTTGAGACCCTTTTTAAAAAAATTACTGAAATCAATAATTTGATACGAATGGGCCGGGACCGTATACGTTTTCGGAATCATAACCAAAGGATCTTGATTCTGACGAATCGATGAAAAGAAAAGTTCACTGCTGGGGGTCTCATCGTCAAACCTGGCAGGGTTCATCATATCCATGCGTAGGTCTTGAAATCCAAACGGAGAAGGCGCTGCAGAAGCTGTAAATAGAGCCGTAATAAATTTTGGGAATATCTGTTCATAGGGGTCCATGCCCTCAAGTGTTTTGTGGAGATCTTCAACCGTGAGAGCATCTGATCCACCTTTCGTGACCATGAGCTCCAAAACGGTTTTGATGTTTTCGAATACATTATCTTGACGTAAGGAGGTTTGATGAAAAAGATAACTCAAAAAAACAGCACCCCGATAAGGATCATAAGACAAAATGGTAAATAAGTCCTTACCCTCATGTGCGTATTCCCAATAGTAATAAGGAGCCTCAAGATAACCAGGGGTTCCTAAGTTAAGTTCATTGGTCATTTCACCTGCCATCGCCTCTGCTGTTGATTCCATAATAACTCTATTTTTGAGCAGCTTTGAAGGATGGGTGGTTGGATAGGCTCCTTGAACCACATGGAAGAGCTCATGAAACAACGTTTTGTATAGAGCCCCCAACTCTTCCGTTTCTATTTTTTTAATGTAAACATCAGGAATGCTAAAATAGGTAAAACCCAAGGGCTTAAAGATGGATGCCGTTGTTAATCCCTTCGTATCCACACTTTGAGAGCCTATTCCAAAAAAAGATCCTGGAAGACTTCCCACAAGATAAATATTTAGTTTATATCCTTGCTTAAAAAATTCAGGCGTTTGAAATCCCCACGTTTTTGTATAGGTAGACCAAGATTTTTCAGTGGCTTCGAATAATTTCTTAGCTTGTTCTTCCGTAAATACTGTATCTTCATAAATCATTGCAAAAAGAGAGCCCGCTTCTGTGTATAGGCCCGCAGACGCGTTACTGGAAAATACGAGAGCGCTTGCAGAAAAAAAACTGATGATGACATAAAATTTAATGTTTTTGAACTTGATCATAAGATCCCATGTATTTTAAAAGGATATTTGTCTTAAAAACAACCTCTCCAAATGAAAGTACTTCCACGCTAGAGGCTAGATCTGCAAGATTCTCCATCCCTTTTTCTATTTTGATACGTTTGGGCACTTCTTTTTCAATCAAAACAGTTTTTTCAATTTTTAATCCCTTTGATTGATACTGATACCCTGGGGATAAAATTTGATTTTTATATCTGACCCCTTTCACGTCAAAAGCCAATTCAAATTCATCTGGAGGATATCGAATTTCAAATAAGGCCTGAAGCGGCGTATAGAGATCCAAAAAAAGTTTTTGTTTGTTCATGCCAAAAGAATGCGTCGGAATTCGATTTTCTGACTGGGTAAGAATAAAAAAGGAGGATACTTCACCTACACGACCGCGAGTTTCCTCTCCCACGAAAGAAATTGTGTATTCGACAAAGAGTAAGGGCTCAGAGCCATCCAGTTTCCAAGGCATCGGTTTGCCGTCCCGAATATACAAATGTAATTGATGGTTTTTGAGCTCAAAGCTTAGTGGCGGTGGCGAGGGAAGTTCACCAAACTCAAGGGGGAACGTTAGCGCATCTGTGTTTTTTTCTGTGATTTTTAAATAATGAAATGGAAAAAACGAAGATATACTCGCCAACGGATCACTCGTTTGGCTTTGCTCTAAAATAACCGAATGGGGTGAGGAATCCAAGCCATCATCGGATGGCGTATTTTCAGAATTTTGACGGGTAGATGACTGCGAGATTTCTTGGGGATCTATTTGCCGTTTTCCTCCACAAAAAGTTAAGAAATTGACGCAGCAATAGAGCAAAAAAAAGTAATAAATTTTTTGTTCAAACAAAAATGATTTTCTCATGAAATTTTAATCCTAATTACGTGCTACTCTTTCAGTATACTTTTTTAAATCACCATTACAAGTCTGGGATTTTTGACAAATCAAGGTTTGATGTTATTCTTTTAAGTGTGGAACGTTGGTTAAATTCTCATTCGTCTTTAATATTCAAAATAATGCAGGTATTGGCTTTCGGTTTGGCTCTGGTCAGTTGCGCGCCACCGGCCGCCAAAGATCCAAAACTTGCCACTGTAAGTGCAACCGCAGAGCCTTCCCTGGAAAATACACAACCCCAACCCCAACCACAACCCACGCCCCCTACCGGCTCATTGAATTCAGATGAAAATTACACCTTTCAATTTACGCTTGAAGATCGAATTCCTTATTCACCCTCTTATCAAAGATATGCCATCAAAAACCACAACCTCCTTTTTTATGGAACGAACGGTCAATACGTGGGTGGGTTAGGCATTTCCGATCCAGGCCAATACGGACGCACGAGCCCCTATCTGGGGAGTTTTACAAGAACCTTTAACCTAGATTGCCCCGATTCTGGTCTTTGTACATTCACTGCAAAACTGATTGGCCCCACGCCCCCTGCTGGTTCTGGTGATTCGGATCATAATGATATGGCATTAACACGTGTTCAAATTTTAAATTCTCAAGGCACCTATGTCGATATTTATACAGCAAACGATGCCGACATTGCCGGGCAGCAATCTGTTCACGAAATCACCATTCCCATTTCCTTTGCCCCCGCTTCACTTTAAAGGTGTTGATGACCTCCGTGTGACTAAAGTTTTTTGTGACTAAAGTTTTTCTACCCCCCCCGATAAGCATGCTAGAATATTAAAAATAATGTCTTTTAAAAGGAGATCAAAATGAAGAAATCGCTCATTATTTTAAGTGGTTTATTGGTTGTTTTAACAGTCGCAATTTCAGGATTTTCTAAAGAACCAAAATCCAGAAAAATAGCGCAAGCTGAGGTTACAGAACAAATACTGGGTCCGGTCATGGCAATGGAAAGAACCTTTGAGTTAAATTATGGTATGTGCAAACAAGCAATGACAACGGAAAAAAACGGAGAAATTTCTTGCAATGTAATACCGAAGATTGCCAACTCAAACTCACTTGAAGAAGCAGCCTTCTTTCCACTTGAATTAGTCGAGGGAGAATACTTGGGTGTTCGGCTGTATGTTTATCCATATGGATATTCTTTTAAAACACTGGGGCTAGATCGCTTATCAACAGGGAAGTTTTTGGATGCCGTTCAAGTACTGATCCGAAAGCATCAAACGGTCACAATAAAATTCTTAAAAATTTTTCATAATCATTAATACATGAATCGTTCTAAAAAGCCCACATTGAAATAATGTGGGCTTTTTCTTTATTCACCAAGCATACAAAAAACTTGTACATCGGTTTGATTTAACCTAAATTCGTTGCAATCTAGGGGGGGCTTTATGATTTGGAAATTAAGAATAGGATTGTTTTCTACAGCCGTCTTTGCATCAACTCTTGTATTTGCCGAAAATTTAGAAAACAGTTCCAATGGGGATGATGACCTTCTCAAAGAAGACCTTCAGAAATAGATGTGAGTCGAATTTTTGTAAATCAACCCCTGATCGTTCAAAGCACCGTAACGGTTACTGGGGATGATTGTCATTATCTAACGCACGTCTTGCGGTTACACATTGGAGAAAAAGTATTTTTATTTAATGGCGGGGCTTTAGAATTTGAAGCCACCCTTCAAAAAATAGATTCTAAAAAAATTGTTTTTTCAATCAACCAAGCATGGCCTGTCTCTAAAGAATCCCCCATTGAAATCAGCATTGCTCAAGGCATCCCCAAGGCAAATAAAATGGATGATCTGATTCCCAAACTCACAGAACTCGGCGCTTTAAAACTCATTCCCCTCATGACCGAACGCTCTCAAGTAAAATCCATTTCCCCGCACAAGTTAGATCGCTGGAAAAAAATTGCCAAGGTTTCCGCCCAACAAACAGGAAGAACTCGCCTGATGGAAATTGAAACGCCCGAGACCCTAGAGAGGCTCCTCGAAAAACATGCTTCATTCGAAAAATTCTTTTTTTATGAACTTGAGCTTTCGGAAGGGTTTAAACCTGCTTTAAAAAAATGCACTGCCAAGCAGTATCTCTGCATCATTGGGCCAGAAGGGGGCTTTACCCAACCAGAAGTAAGCTTGGCCAAAGCTTCGCACTGCCACGTGGTCTCTCTGGGGCAGAGAATCTTGAGGACGGAAACGGTGGCACCCGCTCTCACCGCTATTATTCAATTTGAAAAAGGAGATTTAAGTCTGTAGAATATCTTGGTATGAAAGAAGATCTCATTTCATTTCGAGCATTGTCATCTGGACTTGGCATTCGAAGTCCGATCATCACCCTCCCCTCTGTAAAAAAAATCGAACCCCTTGCCCAAGGCAATGAACCTCAAAAAAGATCTTTCGACTTTCAGGTGCATCATCCCATCCACCAAGCCGACATCCCTGGGAAGAGAGAAAAAAAAATCCTTAGCTGGTACCCTTCTCTGCAATCCTCTCTAAGATGGGTCAGCATTCAGGCATTCGATCATATCGGTGTTATTTTATTTTTTTTATTTTTGGTTTTTCTTTCCAATACGGCACTCCATATTTCAAATGAAGCCTTGATCAAGCTCTTACTCGAACACCCATGGATGAAATGGATTTATGGCGGGTTGTTTGCCATCCTTTATTTCTTTTACTTTGTTTTTTTTAAACAGTTTAAACTTCCTACCCTTGGAAAATGGCTCATCGATCGCCCATGAATTTTAAAATTATCTCTCCTCAAAAATTAAAATCTATTCTGGCCAAAAAAAAACATCAAAAAGTTGTTTTTACCAATGGCTGTTTTGATTTACTGCATGCCGGACATGTGAGTTATCTTTCCAAAGCCAAAAAACTGGGAGACATCCTCGTGGTTGCGCTCAATTCCGACGCTTCGGTTCGAAAGATCAAAGGCCCCAAAAGGCCCTTGGTACCGTTAAAATACCGGGCCCAAGTCATTGCCGCTTTGGCATGTGTGGATTATGTCACTGCGTTTTCGGAACCTACCCCTTTGAAACTCATTACCTATTTAAAACCAGATCGATTGGTAAAAGGCGCCGACTGGAAACAGGGTGATATCGTAGGTGCCTCTGTGGTGCGCTCTCATGGCGGATCTATTCACACATTGCGATATCTTTCTGGACATTCAACAACGAAGCTCATTGAGCAGATGATCAAGCGGTATCCCTAATATGCCGACACGCATTGCCATCATTGGCGCCGGGGTTGTTGGCTGCGCCATTGCAAAAACCATCGCCTCCCCTCGTCGGGAAATTCATGTTTTTGAAAAGCATGCAACCTGTGGCGAAGAAACAACCAGTCGTAACAGTGGTGTCATTCATGCTGGTCTTTATGCTCCCCCGGCTTCTCTCAAAGCACATCTTTGTATTGAAGGAAATGCTCTTTTATACGAATGGTGTCGTACCCAAGACATCCCGCATAAAAAAATCACAAAAATAATTGTGGCGAGAGAAGAAGAAACTTCTGTTCTCGAGCAGCTGTACACAAATGCGTTGGCCTGTGGCGTAGCATCCCAGCAGCTAACCTTTTTAGATGAAACGGATCTTAAAAAGCTTTATCCCAACTTAAAAGGAAAAAGGGGGCTTTTGTCTAAAAGCACGGGCATCGTTGACGCCATGAGGATGTGCCAAAGTTTCTACCATACCGCTGTACAAGAAGGTGTGGAATTTCATTTTAACTGTCCTGTTCAGGCAATCACGCCTGCACAAAGTTTTCATCTAAAAACCGATCGTGGGCCTTTGGAGGCTGATGTCGTCATCAATGCAGCCGGTCTTTTTTCAGATGAAATTGCCAAGATGCCAGGTATTCAAAAATATAAAGTTTACCCTTGGAGAGGCGATTATTTTAAAATTAAACTACCGTTTGCCTTACATCATTTAATTTATCCTGTGAGACATCAGAAAGACAGTGGCATTGGCATTCACTTTACGATGGACTTACAAAACCAGGTGTTTTTAGGTCCAGATGCCGAACCCAGCTCATCCAAAAATGATTACTCAGATCGCGAGAATAAAAAAGAAGCTTTCTGTAAGGCAGCTTCCAATTTATTTTCAGGGCTCTCGCAAGAACTGCTGACCTACGATCGCTGTGGCATTCGTCCCAAGGTACGTGCATTTGATGAATCAGCGGAAAAAGATTTTATCATTCAAGAAGATCTCCCAGGTTTTATCAATCTCATCGGTATCGAAAGTCCAGGCCTGACTGCCTCTATGGCAATAGCCCAATATATAAAGAAAAAATTTTTAGATTAGCAGGGTGTTGACAAAGTGCTTTCATGACGAAAAAACCAGATTTGAGCCGAGACAAGGAGAATGAGGAAAAAGCCCGGAAGCGGGCTCGCAGAAGCCCGTTGAGGACTTTTT
>JACQJD010000037.1 GCA_016198185.1 Deltaproteobacteria bacterium | reverse complement strand
CTGATGCCTCTATTGTAGCACCACTGATGTTCGCCTATATTTTAGATTTGTAACGAATGAATATTGCCATTACGGGTGCCTCCGGTTTAATTGGGTCGGCGTTGGTTTCCTTTTTTTCTAAATCTCATCGGGTGACAGCCATTGATCGTCAAGAGGATCTTGCGTCTCAACTTGAGCATAAAGATATCATTATTCATTTGGCGGGAGAAAATGTTGCCGCTCATCGGTGGACCTCTCTTCAAAAAAATAAAATTCGTAACAGTAGAATTGAAGGAACGCGCAAACTGTGTGCGGCGATAGGTTCTCTCAAAGAACGTCCCAAAATATTATTCAGCGCATCCGCGGTCGGATATTATGGGAATCGTCCCCAAGAGAGATTGGACGAGCAAAGTCCTGTCGGTGGAGGATTCTTGGCAAAGGTTGTCCAGGATTGGGAACGTGAGGCAATGAGAGCCAAAGAATATGGACTTCGAGTTGTGATGATGAGATTCGGTGTGGTGCTGAGTGGTCAAGGGGGCATGTTGGCGCGCCTCACGCCACTATTTCGTTGGGGGATTGGCAGTTCAATGGGCAGTGGTACGCAGATGATGAGCTGGATCTCCATAGAAGAGGTTCCAAGAATCATTGATTTTTTATTAAGGTATCCTTCTTTAGAAGGGCCCTTTAATTTTGTATCCCCTCGGTCTGTTTCTAATATTGAATTTTCTAAGACATTGGCGCGCACTTTAAAAAAACCTCTTTTTTTAAGAACACCGGCTTTTTTGGCTCGTTTGGCCATGGGAGAAATGGCTCAAGAAGTCATTTTCTCAAGTGCCCAAGTCCTACCCAAGCGATTGCAAGAGGCAGGATATCAATTTAAACATACAGATTTATATGAAACGCTCCTTCACTTATTAAAAGGAGTATGATAAAAAATGCATTCATGAAAAAAATTTTTCTAAGTATCAGTCTCTTTTGTTTTAGCGTGGGTGTTTATGCAGACATATTGGTTGTCAAGGTAGGGTTACCCATTTCTTCTAGGAACAATATTATCGAATGGAAAATGGGTGAAGAGGCCATTTATACGATTCAAGCTGGTATGTTTGGAAAAGGAATCCTCAAAAAGAAAGTTATTTCAGAAGAAAAAGATGCTGTTTGTGTAGATGTCCAAATCGATACAGATCTTTGGAAGCAAAGCCTACAAGCCTGGATTTCAAAGAAGAACGGCCATTTGTTAAAATTGGTTTTAGATGGAAATGAGACGCCGATGGCTGCTTCAGATTATGATATATCCGAACGGCAAAAAGAGATTGAAATGGGGGTGTCTGCAGGAACTTTTAAGACCACTCAGGTGACATTGACGGATAAGATGGATCGTTCTGTTTTAGAAACATGGCTTGATGCCAAGAATGTGCCTTTGGGAGGCATGGTCAAGCATGTTGTGCAGAGCGATTTCATAAAAGTTCAACTCGAGCTTAAAGAATTTCGTTTGATACTCCAAGCAGAGCCCCCTTCAGGGGCTTTCTAAAATTTTTAGAATTTTGGGATGAATCAAACCATTTGAAGCAATTATTTCTTGATTGTAAATGGAAAGCGATGTTCCGCGATAGCAACTTACTTTTCCCCCTGCTTCTTCAATGAGTAATTTACCTGCAGCCATATCCCAAGGCTGGAGCCCTCTTTCCCAAAAGCCATCAAAGTGTCCACAGGCGACTTGGCATAAATCCCAGACTGCAGAACCAGATCGTCTG
The DNA here is from genome assembly GCA_016198185.1 of Deltaproteobacteria bacterium. GTDB lineage: Bacteria > Bdellovibrionota > JACOXK01 > 2-02-FULL-40-11 > 2-02-FULL-40-11 > JACQJD01. The sequence continues at coordinate 38,850 of JACQJD010000037.1, read as the reverse complement.
ATTCCGTGGGATTGTTCTAGAAAGGGGAGCCAATGCGACATTTCCTTTTTTAAGATGGATCCTTTTTGATAAGCAAACCCTGTGGCCAAAAGACTACGGTTGAGGTGTTTTGTTTTTGAAACATGGATTTTCTTTTGATTACAGTAAGCCCCTTTTCCCAGAGAAGCTGAATACATATTTTCGTGAATGGGATCATAAACGGCTGCGACAATGATGCGATGTTCTTGTTCTAATGCGATGGAAGTACAGAAAAAAGGAATATGATGTGCAAAGTTGGTGGTCCCATCTAAAGGATCAATAATCCATCGAAAGGATGACTTTTTGTGATGAAGGCCACTTTCTTCAGCTAGAATTTCATGGGTTGGGAATTTTGATTTCAAGAAAGAGATTATTTTTTGCTCAGACAATTGGTCGGCGAGGGTTACAATGCCGGCATTTTTTTTTAAGCGAAAATCTAAAGATCGTGAAAAGAATTTTTTTAAAATTTTGCCGCCTATTTTAGCAGCCTCTAGGGCGATGGTTTGAAATTTAGCAATATCTTGCATTCATTCACACTATCAAATGAGTTTGACAAGGTCAAAAAAAGTCCTTACACTTAAATAAGTTACGTAGTTTTCAGGTCTAAAGGTTCTTCATGGCAATCATAAAATCCCAAAAAGATCGTAAAGAAATCTGGGCTATTGTTTTTTTATGTTTTTTTGCATTTGTGGCCTTAAGCCTCATATCGTATCAGCCTACAGATCCTTCTTTAAACAGTGTGGCGACTTCTTCCGAAGTGAAAAATTTAACAGGTTTGGTGGGGTCTTACACGGCCGATGCCTTATTTCAAGTTTTTGGGCTTTCTGCCTATTGGTTATTGGGGATTATTTTGTTTTTTGCCTATCTTTGTTTTTTCCCATATCGCGTTGAAAAAAAGTTTATAAAATTATTTGGGTTTGTCATGCTCATGATTTTTTCTTGTGCCTTGTTTTCATTGGTTTTTGACATGATTACCTTGAAAGATCAGAGGCTCTTGGCGGGTGGATTGGTAGGGCATATTTTTACGTCTTGGATGCTCCCGTATTTTAATAGGACAGGAACCTATATCGTTGTCATTGGGGGACTTTTGATCAACTTGATATTGGCTTTGGAATTTTCCTATTTAGGGTTCTTCTCTTTCTTGTTTCAGGGGCTTCCTGCTTTTTTTAGAGAGTTAACCTTTAAGAAGCTCCTCGGTTTATTGTTTTCTCCTTTTTCGAAATTGAAAAAAACGCCACAAACAAAAATTGTAACGTATCAAAATCAGCCTCTTGCTGAAGTTGAACCTCCTGTTGGAGTAGAACCGTCTGAGATTGAATATGAGGAGGGAGAGCCTGAGGATGCAGAAACGATGGCAGAGGAAAATGTACCCGAGGAGAATGTTGAAGAGGTTTACTACGAGACAGAGCCTGAGGACTTGCCACCCCTTCCTCCTGAAGATGTGCCCCCCGCGCAGGGAGCGCAAGCGATTGAATATATGGAAGATGACCCTGCCTCTGAGCTTGAAGAATCAATCGAAGCGCAGTCCATTCATGAAGATCCCGTCATTGTTGAGCCAAGTGCTCAAGCAAGAGTAAAAAAAAAGAAAAATTCGAGACTCAATTTTGATTATGTTCGTCCTAGGGGTAATTTTAAGCTTCCAACACTGAACTTATTGGCAGATTCAGAGATTCACGAAGAAATTGAGATAGATCGTGAAACCCTTCTTCAAAATTCAAAAATTTTAGAACAAAAACTAAAAGATTTTAATGTAGAAGGGCGGGTGGTGGAAGTTCGCCCAGGACCTGTGATTACCGTTTATGAATTTGAACCTGCGGCTGGGGTTAAAGTGAGTCGTATTGTTAATTTAGCGGATGATTTATCTTTAGCATTGAGTGCGCTTTCTGTGAGAATTGTTGCTCCTATTCCAGGAAAATCTGTGGTTGGGATTGAACTTCCCAATGACAATCGACAACTCGTCAAGCTCAAGGAAATTTTATTAAACAATGAGTTTAAAAGTTTAAAGTATCGTTTGCCATTGGCACTGGGTAAGTCTATTTCAGGAGAACCTTTGATTGCCGATTTGGCACGGATGCCCCATTTGTTGGTTGCGGGTGCTACCGGGTCTGGAAAATCTGTTTTTATTAATTCTTTGATTTGTAGTTTTCTGTTTCGATATACACCTGATCAATTGAGATTTCTTATGATTGATCCCAAGATGTTGGAACTTTCCATGTATGATAAAATTCCTCATTTGCTGCTTCCAGTGGTGACGGATCCTAAAAAAGCGGCACAAGCTTTGAAATGGGCTGTTCTGGAGATGGAAAAACGGTATACGATTATGAGTCGTCTTTCTGTACGGAATATTGATAGCTACAATAAAAAAATAGAAGATACACCCAAAGAAGAACTAGAAGCTTTATTTGCTCAAGAAATTGAAAATGATGAAATGGATCCATTTGAACTACCCGATCAACTTCCTTATGTGGTGATCGTGATTGATGAGCTTGCGGATTTGATGATGGTGGCTTCTAAAGAAGTGGAGCTTTCCATTGCGCGTTTAACACAGATGGCGCGTGCTGCTGGGATTCATCTTTTGGTGGCCACGCAAAGACCGTCCGTGGATGTTTTAACAGGGTTGATTAAGGCAAATTTCCCAGCCCGTATTTCATTTCAAACGTCGACCAAAGTGGATTCTCGGACCATCTTGGATTCTATGGGGGCTGAAAAACTTTTAGGTGGTGGAGATATGTTGTTTTTAAAACCCGGCATTTCGCGATTGATTCGTATTCATGGGGCCTATGTTTCTGACCAAGAAATTAAAGATATTGTTTCATATTTGCGAGAGCAAGGGGAGCCAGAATATAATGAAGAAATTTTATCTTCAAAAAAAGAAGAAGGCGATGTTGAATTTCAGGAAGAAGACGATGGTCTTTATGAAGAAGCAGTCAACCTTGTTTCAAAGATGAAATATGCCTCGATTTCAATGATTCAACGAAGATTGCGAATTGGCTACAATCGTGCGGCACGGATGATTGAACAAATGGAAGCAGAAGGATTGGTAGGCCCGGCGGATGGGGCGAAGCCGAGGGAAGTCCTCATCCATAACCCGGATTAGCATTTTGACACTTGTCATGGGGTATGCTACTTTTGCTCACCTTTTACCCCATTTTCGATATGAAGTTTCATTTTATTACCTTAGGGTGTCCTAAAAACCGCGTTGACTCTGAAGTCATGTTTGGTTCTTTGCTCGAGCATTTTTATGAGTATACCGATGAACCACAGGAGGCAGAACTGATTGTGGTTAATTCCTGCGCATTTATTCAGGATGCCAAAAAAGAATCTATCGATACGATCCTGGAAGTGTCTGAATTTAAAAAAACGGGAAAGCTTAAAAAGTTAGTGGTGGCAGGGTGTTTGGCGCAGCGCTATCAAAAAGAAATTGAAGTACTTTTGCCCGAAGTGGATCATTTTATTGGAACGGGTGAATATTATAAAATTGCAAGCATTGTCGAATCTGAGCAACGCGGCAACTACTCCATCCCCTCCTATATTCATGCTTACGATGCACCTCGGATCAATTCGATGCCTTTTTACACCGCATACTTAAAAATCACAGAGGGGTGCAACCGAAAATGTGGTTTTTGCATTATTCCGACGATGAGAGGTCTGCAAAAGAGCCAAAGCATTGAAAATCTACAGGAAGAAGCCCAGAGACTTGTAGCCCTGGGTGTTAGAGAATTAAATTTAATTGGGCAAGATTTAACGTCTTATGGGACAGATCTGAAAGATGCGAAAACAACCTTGTCGGCTCTTTTAAAAAAGCTGGTTACAATCAAAGATTTAAAGTGGATTCGGTTGTTGTATTGCTACCCGGATAAAATTTCTTCTGAGCTGATTGAATTCATTTCCAGTGAAGAAAAGATATGCAAGTATTTGGATTTGCCTTTACAGCACATTCACAATGATATTTTACAATCGATGCGTCGAGGTGTGAATCAAACCATGATTTTAAATCTGATTGATGAATTACGAAATCGCATCGACAAGTTAACCTTACGAACTTCCTTTATGACGGGTTATCCAGGTGAATCAGCGGAACATTTTGAGACCCTCTATGGCTTTGTGAAGCAAATGGAATTTGACCATGTTGGGGTTTTTACCTATTCACAGGAAGAAGGCACCCATGCGGAGACATTAAAAGGTCAAATCGACCAAAAAGTGAAAGAAAAGCGTAAAGAAAAATTAATGATGGTTCAGTCTGAAATTTCACGTAAACACCATCAAAAAAAGGTGGGATCCACTGCCTCCGTATTAATTGAAAATTGGCAGGAGTCCTCAACCCTTTACCAGGGGCGCTATGAGGGGCAAGCGCCAGATATCGATGGCCATGTCTATGTCGCATCTGACAAAGCGTTACAGGTAGGCCAGTTTTATCCCGTGCGATTCAATAAAGCGTATACGTATGATCTAAAAGGAACGATCAGTTCTGGTTCGTAGGCTTAAAAAAGCGTCTATTTTTTAATCAATATTGAGCAATTTGACACCAAACAGACAGGTATTAAAAACGACGAATATTCTTTAACCCCATGTAAATATTGATGATTCCAAGGATCATCGCCATAGATGCTAGTATTATTTTCATAAAAAATCCTTCTAATTTTAATTACTTGCAATGTTTATGCCATTTATTTAGTCATATTAAGCGAACTATTTGACAGAACCGAAAAATTTCTTCTACACTAACGTTAGTAAGGTTTGTTGTATGACGAAATGCATTTACAAGGCGGCTAAAGCCTGTGGAGGTTAACTATGTATAAGATCACATTTTGGGCAATGACCTATGGTGTGGGATTGGCAGGGATCTTTGCGGTATGGTCCTGGTATGCAATCCATCATTATGAACACCGAAATTTACTTAATAAAATGGCTCCAGTTCAAATTTTATTAGGTATTTTTTGTTTTGTGGGTGGAGCGCTTGCTCTTTTTTATCCTCTGGGAACAGAACAATTTGTTGGAGATCTCATTCCCGGAATGGCAGCTTTGCTGATCGGATTTTGGTTGGCATTTTCAAATGTGAAGCCACAAGTTCCGGTTCTGTATCAGATCAGTCAAAAAATGACCCCTCTTCAATTACCTTTGGGGATCTTAGCCATTGCTTCTGCCTTGGTTCATTATTTTCTTTGGGGAACCAAAAACTTTTTTTAGTTCTTCAGCCATTTTTCTAAGCTTATCTTTCAACAAAGAATCTTTTCACGTACGTGGAAAGATTCTTTGCATTTTTATCATGATTCTCTTGATATTAGATTATGGGCATGATTGTTTGGAATCTGTTGAGGGTGTTCGGGCAAGGGATTGAAACAGTCGTTGTGTTTTAAAATTGGCTGGATTGTTGGACCATTAAGTTTTCTATCGTTGTTTTGTTTTGCAAATCCGCCAGAAGAGCCTCTTTTAGATAAAGATGAAAAAACACAACTGACGTTTTGGCTTCGCACAGGCCATCGTGAGGCCGTTGGAAATCTTTTCGAAAGCCATATTTCTTTAAAGGAGTCAGGCTTTGAATTGACCGATGTAGCTGTTCAATTCATTTCAAATTATATAGGGCTTCAAAAAATCTTTTTTAAGGATATCTTTCTAACACAACAGGGGGGGCTTATTCTCAATGAGCTGGAGTATCGCAGGGCACTTTCAGAAATGTCGACCTATTTGGATCATTCTGTAACTCTTTTGAAAGGGGATCCTTTGTTTTACATGGATCTTTCAGATCCTAATTATCGGGATCGCCGTAGGTCTGTGGTGGGGGTCTTAAGCCAACTCAGTGAAAGCAATCTCAAGGTGATACAAGCCTTTCATCAAACATTTTCTCAAGGAGAACAGGCAAAAACAGAGGGCGCTTACGAAAATCTTTTTTTTGAAAAGTTGACTGCGATTAACCAAGGGCATCTTTTGAGTACATCTGAGAAGTTATTATTGATCCAAGTTTATGGGCGGCTCTTCTTGAATAATTATGATGAAAAACGAAGTCAAGATACAACCTATAAACCTTGGCGTGTGGTGGGGGAGGATGTTTCTGTTGGACAGATGTTAACGGTTGCTTATCAAAAACAAAAATTTGGTGTGACTCAAAATCGTCATGAGGCAGCAGGTGTCTGTCGAGACATTGCATCTGCATTAGGAAAAATCTCACAGAAACTTGGTTTTTCAGATGTCTATGTGGTGGATTATACGACGATCTATGAGCTTTCAAGACATGCAACCACCGTGATGACGGATATTGATAATGCCAATGTCATTCACAAAATTAATTATGACGTTTTGCAAAGTTCAAAAAATTTGGAAGGGGCACTTGCTTTAGATCAGGGAGAAGAAGATATCGCTTTATCTTACGGTCTTTCCAAACCCTATGGGCGTACGATCGCTCGATTGGCGAGTTCTTTTTATTTGTTTAATATTGAAGCCGTGGCAGGAGATCCTTCGGAGATTGATCCTTTGGCAGATCCTATTCTAAACAGCATGGGCGTTCGTTTGTCTCCGGAGGCGAATGAAGATGTCCATCTTCAATTGACGCTTGGACAAGATGGCATTGCGCAGTATGCAGCCGTTGCTGCGGCTTTGTCTTATGCGCCATCAGATTATTTTCCGGGTCAGACAGGCATTGCATTAGGTATTCGTGATCGTTTAGAAAGCGACGCAGATATTGGGTATTTGTTTTTTCATATTGATCAACAAGCCATTGTTCCGCTTTACCAAATAAAAAAGGCGCATGAGTTTCAATGGATCAGCGGTTTTCGGGTGGATGGTTTAACTTCTTTGAATGGAGATGCTGGAATCAATATTCAATCTGAGATTGATGTGAGATCTGGGCTTGCTTATGAAGCGCAATATTTAGGGGGAGATTTAAGATTGGAACATCGAGCGCAAGCCCATTTTAAGCCGGGGCTTGAAAATATTGCTTCTTTGGAGCCCGCTATTTTATGGGATTCTGTGATGTATCAATCAGAAATGAGTTATCGCGTGCCCTGGTTTTCGGATTTTGAGAAAAAAGAAGAAGAAATTGTTTTTTTTTCAAAAAGCGATTTGATTCAAAATGAACTTGGTTTACGGGGCCGCTTTCAAAGTGGGTTTGAGATCGATCACTTTCGACTTTCAAGTTACATTCAAGGGCCTATGATTGGGGAATTTCCAATTTATTTTCCAGCCTCACGAAAACGGTTTGGAAGTCGGCTGATGGTGATGGTAGACCCATGGAGATGGTACTTGGATGGATCGTATTCCCCGAAAATAGATGATTTTAGCGTTGCCAGTGGGGTTGAGGCCGATTTTTAATTAATCGAATTGCGGCCCTTTGATCAGATCTCTGATGCTTGAAACTCAATGCCGCCTCAGAGATCTGATCAAAGGGCTACAATTTGCCAAAGTAAAATCCGTTTTCATTACCGTTATTTTTTATACAAGTGTTCGATTTTTAACGATAATTAAAAAACAACAATAATTTCATATGCTTATAAACAAATACCTCATAGACTTTGTTGGGTGTGTAAAAAATATGCACTTTTTTAAAAAAGGTTATGTTTTATAAGATATTGAAATTACACATATTTTTAATCCTAATTCTGGCATGCTCCTTGCACCTTATACAAGTAAGGCTATTGATTTCACCTGGAGGTTGTACTTGTGGATTTTCGAAAGGGGCTGATTTTGATGATTGGAGTGATATTGGTTCTTTGGGCTAATGGACGTTTTACGCCGCTGGTATCTTCTATTGTGTCTCATGCTTCTCAAAAAACGCTATTTGAAGAAAACATTGATTTAAACTTCGATGGCCAACTTGAAAAAGTTTCTAAAATTCAAACGGAACATGGGATTATGGTTCAAGTTCAAAGTGGACTTTTTTTGTCATCTAAAGTGAGCTTTGCTTTTTTAAATATGGACGATGGATTTCTGTATGATCATAAATCTATTACGCCAGTGGCTTTTGTGGATATCAATCAAGATCATCAGTTAGACCTTCTGGTTTCTTTTTTTCACCCTGTGGAACGCGAGACAAAAGTTTACCCTCTGGTGTGGGATAAATCGCAGAACACGTTAACCCTTTTTAAAAAGGAAGATTAAAATGGCAAGTATTGAAAATGAATTAACCACCACGCGGACATTGGCGTTCAATCCACAAACAATGGAGGAGGATTCCTTGCATCGGGCGCATTTAATTGTCGTGGAAGGGAACGAGGCCATCAAATCCGCCTACATTTATTCTTTAAAAAGCAGTTCGATCTTAGGAAGAAAAATCTCGGCGGATATCATGATTGATGATGCCAAGATCTCTCGTCACCATGCACAGATTTTTTATATGCGAGGTCATTATTATATTAAGGATTTAAATAGTACGAATGGGACCTATGTGAATGGGAAAAAAATTTCAGAAGTTCAGCTGCGATCTCATGACATGATTGAAATCGGGCAATGTCGATTTGAGTTTAATATTCCAAGTGTTATTCCAAAAAAATTCTTGAAGACGTCTTTTTCTTGGGGACTTTCCAATTGGGTTAAGTATTCTTTTTTTGCCAGTATCCTTACCATTTGTTTTTTACTGGTATGTTTTTCTGCAAAAAAATCATTTCATCCGAAAATGCGTTCGCCCCAGAGCATCAGTATGCCTAAAAAAATTTCGTCTCAAGAAGGAGCGAAGTTCCAAGCAGATTTGTTTTATCGTCTTTCTTCGCAGGCTTATGCTCAAGGGCACTATCCAGAGGCCGAACAGCATTTGAGATCTGCCTATCATCATGGGTTGGCACAACCTCTCTTTGAAAAAATGCAAAAGGCCATTGAGGAAGCGAGTTTTTTAAAACAAATGTACCCTCTAGCCCAAGATACGCAGGAATTTCAAGAGCGCATCCAAACCATGATGAAAGAAGCAGAGCTTTTTGTAAAACAAAAAGAATGGGATAAGGCTATTATTACGTATCAAGAGGTGCTGATGTTAGATCCGAGTTATGAAGAAGCTAAAAAAGGCATTCTCAATACAGATGATGAGCGCTCTGTTCCCGGTTATCCTACTTCAAAAGTGAAAGAGCCAACTTCTCAGACACTTAAGGTCTATCAAGAGGCTCAAGTTTGGGTGGAGAAGGGGGAGGCTTTATCTCGTGAGATGAAATATGCTTATGCGATCCAAAGCTATCAAAAAGCACTCATGTTGTTGAAACGTCATGGGCTTTCGGTGGATCATCTTATTGACCCTTTGTCTCAGGCTATTGACTCACTTAAAACAAAGACCGAAGTCTATTGGCAACAGGTTAAAACATTTTATGATGCTCAAAAGTTTTTACAGGCCAAATTAAATGTTGAAAAAATATTAGAAATGAATCCCTATTTCAAACCAGGCATTGAAAAACACGAAGAGTTAACGCGAATTTTAGATTTTCAGGCCAAACAATTGTATGCCGAAGCCATTGTGTTTGAAGGTATGCCAGATTTGGAAGCAGCCAAACAAAAATGGAACCAAATGGTCGAATCTTTAGCCCCCGATCACCCCTATTATAAAAAAGCTCAGCAAAAACTGACGCAATATATTGCTGATTAATAAAATTTTTAGCTAGAATCGCTGTTGGTGCAGTATATGTTTGAATCTGAGAAACGGGATACGCTTTGGCATGTCACCCCGAACGTAAGTGAGGGGTCTCATCGATAACAGAGTAGTAGTTGTATCTGTCATGCTGAGCGCAGCGAAGCATCTCAGCGATTTCTTTTAGATTGTTTTAGAGCATTTTTGGAGCACTGTGGATGGGTCGGAGCAGAGGTTTTATTTTGAAAATTTTTTGAAAGTTCAAATATGCATTGTCAAACTTCTCGACAGAAAAGTCGCTTTCAAACGTGATTGATTCAAAATTATTTTCCAAAACGTTCATTGACATCACAAGTAAGTAGGTGCTAGAAAACAGTTGTATTTTCCATCAAGAAAGGATTTTTATGAAATCATTATTATTTAGTTCTCTTTTTCTAGTTGCTTCAACAGTTGCGTTTAGTGGTGATGATATAGAACTGCCTAGTAGCATTATTCTAGGCGATTATTTGGTAATGGATCCAGACACAAGTTCTGCCATCTATTTTCTTGATGAGGAAGGCGCATGGATAGCACAGCTGGGGTGTGGCATTAGTTTCAAGCAAGGTGGGAATGCATGGCAATATCTTTATAGTTCTGGGCTAAATCTTTATAGTGGTCGTATTGCTTCATTTGTTGCACCGCGTTTTTATGTTCGTTTTTCTGACAGCGCGCACAAAGAAACATGCGAGAACTTTAAATCAGAAGCAATAGATGCGATAAGTCAAGGACATAGAATTGAGGTTACTTTGAATACTGATAATAGCATTGCATCATACATGGTTCTTCAATAGAAATATTTTGATTTTAATTGAAAAGGGTTCTAAATATTACTGCATCAGCTTCACCCGGTCATCGACATTCTAAAAAGGAGCGTTGAGGGTGACAGAATCAAAATGGCATAGACTTCATGTAGGAAGTAGGCACAGTTTGTAGCTGATGTATTTGACCTTTAAAACTCAAAATAGGTTTTTTAATCCCTTTTGTTTTCATATTATCACCCCCTTTCTTTTTATTCACAAAACATAGGTATAATAGTATCAATATTTTGATCTTCATACGGCCCGAATGCCAACGCAGCCATGCGAGGAGCAGAGGGAATATGTTTTTTGTACACTCTTACGTGCAGCTCTTCATTTCTTGTAAGAATTGCGCTATGACTGCATTGAAATTCTACCTCTTGATAGGGTTCATAAGAGTCCAAATAACGAGAACATGTGAGATCTATGCTTTTTCTTTCAAAGGTATCGAGAAAGCGCGCCTTAAAAATTTGATACCCTTTTTGCAATTCCAGATTTTCTGATTGCTTCTTATCCTCCTCAAATTGATTAACCATGTATTTCGCATCGCTTGTTTCACAATACTGAAAATCAAGCTCCTTTGATGGATCAATATCCTCATCGTGCATGGCTAATCCCACCGTTGAAAAAGAAATGATCCCAAATAATACCAGCAATCCAGATTTTATTGTGTACTGCATTTCACACCTCCTTTTTGGTTTGTTGCAGTTTGTTTATTGAAATGATTCATAACAACTACGCATGTTGAATAAAATTAAATAATAGTTTATATTTGTTAACCAATGGATATCAATCGGCTGAGATATTTTTGTACCGTTGTTCAAACTGAAAACTTAAGACGAGCGTCTGAGCTGCTCCATATCTCACCACCGGCTCTTTCTAAGGCCATGAAAGTTTTTGAAGAAGAGATCGGTATAAAAATCATTGAACAAATTGGAAGAGGGATCATTGTTACAGATCAAGGAAAAAGATTTCATGAAAAGGCTTATAAACTTCTTAAACAAATAGATAACCTTAAAAATGTCAACAATGATGGCATAGAAGAACTTATGATTCGAATAGGATCATTTGAAGTATTTACTACTTATTTTATTGGCCCTCTATTTTCTAAATATTTTCAAGATTTTCACTGTGAACTCCATGAGCTCATTCCAGGAAAGATGGAAGATGCGCTTGCCTCAAATATAATTGATATAGGCATTACCTATATTCCTATTCCTCATCCCAAAATAGATCATTTAAAGGTTGGAAAAATCAAAATGGGGTTATTTTCAGCTCAAGATAAATTTTTAAATTTTTCTTTTTCTAAATTGCCTTTTGTTGTGCCTATAATACCCGTTGAAGGATCGCCGACGAAAATTAAGGGACTTGATGGTTGGCCTGATACGAGCCTACCAAGATTTCAAAAATATAAGGTTACTCTTATGGAATCAGCAATGGAGCTTTGTAGACAAGGATTAGCTGTGGCATATCTACCAAAGTTCATTGTAAATCTTCAAAATGAAAAAGTAACATCAAAATTTGCGTTAAAAGAAATCCCTTTGCATAAAAAGGGATTAAAGGAATATCAATACCAGGAAGTCTTTATCATCAAACGAAAGTCATCTCCTGAAGATGCTAATATTAAGAAATTAGCCAAAGCCCTGAGAATACATTGTTGTCAATAACGCTTCTTTTGTAATGGGAACGATGCACATAGACTTAACATCCTGCGAGAGAGGTCAGATTTTTTTTTGAAAATAAACTCTTGAACCAGTCTATGAGTTGGAAGTAGGCAGCGCGAAAACAAAAAGTCTGCTACTTCAGCAGCCATGTTACCAAAGTTATCGTGCGTAAAACATCTTAAAATCGCCACTTCAAATCTTTCGCTTTCATTCGGAATGACAGAGCAATTTTACCTTGAGATAAGGAAGTATGGCCTCATACACCTGAGGCTTGAGAGGGGTTGTGGCATTATAATCTAAGTAAATTCTTCGCATATGTTTTCCCTTGCATGTATAGTGTATTTTTCTGTACTTTGCAATTTATGGACGCCATCAAAGAAAAAATACGAGATATTCCAGATTTTCCTAAAAAAGGGATTGTTTTTAAAGATATTACGCCCCTTCTCAATGATCCCAAGCTTTTTCACAAGGTCATTGATATTTTTACTGAGCGCTATCGCAGTGAAAACATTGATCGCGTGGTTGGGATTGAGTCTCGAGGATTTATTTTTGGTTCAGTTTTAGCCTATCAACTCGAATGTGGATTTACGATTGTCAGAAAGACAGGAAAGCTTCCCTTTCGAACCATCAAGAAATCTTACGATCTGGAATATGGCTCCGATCATTTAGAGATCCATGAAGATTCGATTCGGCCCGGACAACGCGTCTTGATTGTCGATGATCTTTTGGCCACCGGAGGAACGTGCGCAGCTGTTTGTGAACTGGTCCGTCAACTCCAAGGAAAAGTGGTGGGGCTTTCTTTCTTGATTGAACTTGTTTTTTTAAAAGGTCGGGAAAAACTGAAAAACTACGATATCTTTTCTATTGTGCAGTATTGATATTTTCCGCAAGGTTTTTAAATTGTTCCAGGTCTAATGATTGTTCTCCATCGCTCAAAGCATTTTGAGGACAAGGGTGGACTTCAATCATCAGTCCATCTGCTCCACAACTCAGAGCTGCTTTGGCTAAGGGCGGCACATAGGATGCTTTTCCAGTCGCATGGGAAGGATCCACAATCACGGGTAGCGACGTATGTTCTTTTAAATAGGGAATCGCACTTAAATCCAGAGTGTTTCGGGTGGCTGTTTCAAATGTGCGAATCCCTCGTTCGCATAAAATAATGTTTGGATTTCCTTTTTCAGCAATATACTCAGCCGCCAATAGAAACTCCTCCAGTCGCATCATCATACCGCGTTTGAGCAATACAGGTTTTTGACATTTCCCAACTTTTTTAAGTAACGAAAAATTTTGAGCATTCCGAGAACCTATTTGAAGGATGTCGATATATTCAGCCACTAAAGAAACCTCTTCTGGAGATAGAACTTCACTCACAGAATAAAGGCTGTGTTTACGTGCGACCTGATTTAATAGTTTAAGCCCCTCTTCTCCCAACCCTTGAAAGCTATAGGGTGAAGTTCTGGGTTTAAAGGCTCCTCCTCGTAAAAACTTCCAGTGAAGTTTTTGTAAGAGCGTGGCCACTTTTTCTAAAGAGTCTTCACTTTCAATGGCACAGGGACCTGCAATCAATATTTTTTCGTTCCCCCAGGCAAAAGAAGGAATGAGGCGTGATACTTGAAGAGAGGTCATGGAAGGTAATCTAGAGGATTTTGAGATTCCTTCTGTCTTCGAATTTCAAAATGAAGATGAGGGCCCGTAGAACGTCCTGTGGACCCCACATAACCAATGATTTGTCCGCGTCTCACAGATTCCCCTTTTTTTGTAATAAGTTTTGAAGCATGCGCATACACAGTTGAATAGGCTTCTCCATGATAAATAATGAGTAATTTTCCATACCCAGGTTCTTGTCCGCTGTAAATCACTCGCCCAGGAGCAGCAGATTTTATGGGTGTACCAAAGGAAGATGAAATGTCAATGCCGTTATGAAACGTTCCCCACCTTCGACCAAATTTAGAGGAGAGCTCTCCTTGTAAAGGCCAAATAAAACGATTTGAAGGCATCGTATACGCTGCTTTTTTAATATAGGAGGATTTTCGGTTGGAAAGCTTTACGATTGGCATTTCAGCGGGTAGCAAATGATCAATATCTTCTAGGCCATTGAGCTTGGCCAACTTTTTTTGGTCAAGATGGTAGCGGTGAGCAATGCCGGCCAATGTTTCCCCTTTTTTCACCGTATGCTGATCTTGAATGGGCAAATACGCACAGCCGCTCACAGAGACTAAACAGGCAACGTACCACAAAAACTTCATCTTACTTTTTCTATCGGAAGAAATAAGACAAAAGATGAGTCAGGCTAGATTAAAACTAGATTAAAAATATAAGTTTAGTCGTCTTTACAAGAAGGTTTATTTGTATTTTCAGCAATAGAGCAGTAAGCTTTACTATAAATGCAAGATGGTTTAAATGTATTTTCTCTTCTTGTACAAAATGCTTCGGAATACTTACAGGTTTCTTTAAAGGTATTTTCAGGAATTCGACAATAGGGTTCACTGTAACGGCAAGACTTCTTAAATGTGTTTTCTCTTATCACACAATACACATTGGAGTGCTGACAGACCCTTTTAAATTTATTTTCACTAATGGAACAATAGGCCTCACTATGTCTACATGAGTTTTTAAATGTGTTTTCATGAATGGAACAATATGCTTCTGTTTGTCTACATTGCTCTTTAAAAGTATTTTCTTCTGCTGAACAATACACTTCCAAATAAGCATGTAAAATAAAAAAGGGATCTTTTTCTTCACTTTGTGCAAATACTCTATGCTTAGAGCCCCCCTTAATTTGCTCACTTTTTTTACATGCCACAGAGAAACTTAAAGTTAAAATCAAAAAAAGAACTCTTATCATGGGCATTCATCCATCAGCACAGGGGGGGGGGGGATTTTATATTGTAACTCTTTCAATTGGCTACATTTTTCATTAAATTTTGTAAATTCAGATGCAGCCTCTCCTTGAAATGCATTACAATACTCTCTATAAGCAGCAACCCCTGCAATCATTGCTCGTCTTTGAGATTCAGCATTTTTGATCTCCGCACATACTCTGGACTTATGATGCGACTTTTTTTTAAATTCTGCCTTTAGTTGGGCGTTGGTTGGATTCCAAGAACCCCAAAAAAAGCCAGGGGGCCCCAGTATTTGTACTACAGCTTCTTGGCGTGAAATGACGTTTTTCAAGTTTTCATCCACACGATCACTAACAAATCTTAAATATTCAGGTGCATTATCTTTGAGTATTTTTTCTTTCATCTCTTCAAATAACACTGGGATTTCAAAGCGAGCCCTTCCCTCACCTGGCTTTAAATAAGCTATAGTTTCCTTCAGCATATTTTGTTTTTGTTCAAGGCGTTGATACTGCCCTATCAATAACTGCTGCATGTCTAAATAATCTGAACTTTGTTTAAAATTATCATCGATCCACTGTCGTTCTAACGTCAATAGTTGAATTTTGGAATATCTCAAAGCATCTAAATGAAAATTTTTATCAAGATCGGTAACCCCATCAATAGACAATGTTGCTGCTTTTTTCAAAACTCTAAGCCGATTTAATAAGTTAGGATTATTTTTGGAAAGGGCAGGATCCCCTTCGAGTTTATCAATCCACTTTTGAATTAATGCACTATAAACGCCATTGGGCCCCATTTGACCGCGAAACTCACGATAGGCCTCATCTAAGCGATCTTCCTGTCTAAATTTTTCTAATATAGCATCTACATTATTTGTTAACTGCTCAAGGTTATTACTTTGTTCGTTCCATTTTGAAGACGGCAACATCGCTTCAATATAGCAGTTGATGGCAGCCACTTCTCTTTGAGCTTGAACCACACTCTTTTCATCTAAATGTTGAAGTTTATCCCACTGTTGTTTAAAGGCCCATATAAAACATGAATCATCTATGAAGTCTGCTCTCATTCTTGCATCATTCCTGTCAAATTCATCACGATCGGCACTTTGAAAATATGTTTGAAAACTTAAGGCCAATTGAGATGCCAAACCAATCCCAGCACCTACGGGCCCAGAAAAAGCACTGGCCAAGGAAGAAAATTGAACAAATAAATTAGCAATGCCATTAGGGTTCGACATCACCGTATCTGCACAAGGAGATTTTAGAAGCTCGTTTAAATAATTAATTGCATCTGCTGTAAATTGGTAACGTTCTTGCATTCGCTGCTTGGAAGGAGGAGGAGGGGTAGGGGTAAGCCCACCTGTTGGGAGAGGGGGAGCCCCTAAAGGATCTAAAGGAGGAGGGGTAAGCCCACCTGTTGGGAGGGAACCTGAACGATAGAGACCACCTTGCCTAACATTTTCTAGAAGTTGGCTATACGCCCTTTCCACACCTGCCAAGTTACGTAGTGTTTCCGAACAATCTTTGTCTTTTCTGCTCTCTAACTCGTCTCTGAATAATTCTAAAACACCTGAAAGCTTGGAATAAGCTTCATTTCTTAAAGGACAAGAATCTGCAATTGGAAATGCCTGCAAAAACTCTTGTTCAGCCTGCCGATCAATTCTAACCTCTTGAGAACGCGAAGGTGACGGAGCACCCGATCCATTGGGAATTTCAATCTGTGCAAATACAAGCTTCGAACCTATGAGTGTAGCAAAACAATAGAATAAGGCTTTAGAATAAAATTTCATTTCGTCTCTATATTTTTTAAAAGGCTATAAAAAGTTTTAACTTCTTCGTTCAGATTTTCTTTAGGTGTTTGATATGAGAGCACTGAAAACGTATGGTTTATATTTTTAAAATAAGCTTGAATGACTTTTTCTTCTGAAGACTGATCAAAGTACATTAGGCAAAACTGCCTGCTTCCAATTTTTTTTAATTGAGCTGAAGTAAGATTTTTAGTGTGTGCTCTTTTTAATGACTGATGGGCCTGCTCACAAAAAAATGTTAATGATACATTCTTCTGAGACTGGAGTGTAATAAAAATATTAAATTTTATACGCTGATCTTTTATTTTATGCCCAAATAAATAAAGCCCTGTCTTTGTTTGCGGCACATCAAGGGCTCTATACCCATCAGGAATACTAAGTTGAAATTTCCCTTGGAGAGAAGTGAAAGTTTGCGTTTGAGATTCTGCCATTAGATGGTGGCCCAAAATGAGCATCCAAAAACACAAAATTAAGCACTTTTTCATCTTGTACACTTATCGGTTGTAGATGATTAGATCTTTACCACAAACAAAAGATGAGTCAGGCTAGATTAAAACTAGATTAAGGTGGCGGTTACAGTGAATTTTGATCCCACTTTCTGGGATGTCGATCACATCTCAAATCGACTTTTTGGAGCTATTTTGGCCTTCCAACCGTTCCCAGGATAAATTAATTGCGTCATCCCGAAGGAGCGGAGGCGACTGAGGGATCTTTAAGTCAGAGTATTTTACGCATCTGTCTGTTCTGAGGAGAAATTGATGAATATGACTCAAGAAATAGGGCCTTTTAAAAAGGGCATTTCTATATTAGAATGCAAATTTCAATGGACTTTAAAAAAATATGTTATTAAATGCCACAAAAGTCTTTTTTTGTCTTTCGCTCTTGTCGTTAGTTCCCACTCAAGTGAATGCTGAGATTGAATCTCATGCTTGTCTTCAAAAAGAGCTGATAAAAAACCATGACCGAGTCGAATGGAATGAGCTAGTCTACAAAGTAAAAAGTTGGATTCAGATTCCACAGAAATATTGGTGGCATACTTCGCCTGCCGAGTATTCTCATTTTTGTCCGTCACAACAATTATTTAAAGCATTTCGTTGGCCCACGAATTATATCATAGATATCCCGGAGATTTTAGATTCAAAAAAAATTTATAGTATATTAATTGTGCCTAAAGAAATTGAAAGCAAAGCTCCTTTTCGAATTCCTACATTTATAGAAAGAAGAAAAAGGCCTGATGAAGCTTATGAATTTTATCTTCCGGAGGGTTTATCGCAGCATGAATATCTTGATGAGATACTTGATTTACAACTCAAAATTATAAATGAAAAAGCACCTAATCACTATAAGTATGGCAAAAGACTTATTTGGGCAAAACGAAACAATAGATCATCTGAAACTTCTGAATTTGACGTTGATTCAGATTCATCCCTTACAGCTGATCAACTTCCTCTGCTTCTAAAAACTTTAAAATCTTATGCAAATTCAAAAGATGAAGACAAAATAATATCAAAGTTTACACCTGAAATTGTTTTAGCTCTTGAAGGTTATTTAGACAGCCCATCCAGAGAGTTCCTAACGCTGGTCAACCGTCTCTTATGCAATTATTATATGCTAACAAACAACACTGAAAAATTAATCAGTCTTTTTGAAAAAACTCATGATCGTATTGAAAACTATTATGACCATTTAAATGGTATCAATCGCCCTTTTAATAAAAAATTTGTTCAATACATTATGAGAGAGGATGGAAATTCTCCTAAACTTTGGGATGCCACGTATCATCCTATAGATTTCGTTGTAAAGAATGGCGACGAAGAAGACCGCCAAGATTCTTTAAAATTACTAAATGATATTTTTTTAGATCCGGGGGTGCCGGAGCCTGTAAAAAAGCGGCGTATGGGCAACTTTCTAACTTTATTAAGAAATGAATTCTCGAATGAATCACAACGCCGTTACGGATATTCTCCCGGATTTATTACCAACGCTTTAAAATTAATTTCAAAGAATCAAGATTTAACCAAAGGTGAGCATTTATCAGAAATGTTAAATGCGCTCCCTGAAAATATCAGAAAACTTTACGAAAACTGGAAATAATTAAAGCTCTTTGACTCTTCGGTTTTATGGTGATGGACTATCGCTACTACCTTGGTATCGTCATGTGGGGGCATTGTTGTAAACCAGGAGACCTCCTCGGCCACTTCGTAGCTTCGAGGTGAAATTTTAATAAATGCGAAGCAAATTAGATTGTGACCTGTTCTTGGTAGGTCCCAAAAACATCTCTCAAGGCATCTGAAATTTCACCGAGGGTGGCGTTGGCGGCAACGGCTTTTAGAATTTCCGGTAAGAGATTTTCTTTTGTTTGGGCAACTTTTTTAATCTGCTCGATAGAGCGCTGAACGTCTATTTGATTTCGATTTTTTTTAAATTGCCACACTTTTTCAATTTGTTTTTTTTCTAGGGCTGGGTCTATTTTGAGCGTTTCTATTTTTTGATCCTTTTCCATACAATATTTATTAACCCCTACAATTGCTTTTTCTTTTGTTTCTATTTGTCTTTGAAATTTATAACTTTCTCTTTGAATTTCGGCTTGCAAATAACCATTTTTGATACAGGCAATGACGCCTCCCTGACGATCCATTTTATCAATGTATTGTTTTGCGCCCTCTTCAAGCGAAGAGGTGAGATCTTCGATGACAAAAGCACCTCCCACGGGATCTACGGTATTGATAACACCCGTTTCTTCAGCAATGATTTGCTGGGTACGGAGTGCTAGTTTTGCCGACACTTCTGTCGGAAGCGATAAAGCTTCATCATACCCATTGCAGTGTAATGATTGAGCGCCTCCCAACACTGCTGCCAGCGCTTGAAGCGAAACACGCACCACATTGTTGTGAGGTTGTTGCGCGGTGAGAGATACGCCCGCGGTTTGTGCATGAAATCGAAGTTTTAAAGAACGTTCATCTTTAGCGCCAAATCGCTCTTTCATGATTTTGGCCCACAGTCTTCGAGCAGCTCTAAATTTTGAAATTTCTTCTAAAAAATCATTATGCACATTAAAGAAAAAAGAAAGTCGTGGCGCAAATTCATCAATGGGTAGTCCTGCTTTCAGTGCTGCCTCTACATACGTAATGCCATTGGCGAGTGTAAAAGCGATTTCTTGAACTGCGGTCGCACCTGCTTCGCGAATATGATATCCCGAAATAGAAATCGTATTCCATGAAGGGACCGTATCCTTACAAAATTTAAAAATATCGGTGATCAACCTTAAAGACCCTTCCGGTGGATAAATATAGGTTCCTCTGGCAATATATTCTTTGAGAAGATCATTTTGAATGGTGCCTCGCAGTTGATGGAATGGGATCTTATTTTTTTGAGCACAGGCCAAATAAAAACACAATAAAATGGCTGCGGTTGCATTGATCGTCATTGAGGTGGAAACTTCTTCCAAAGGAATTCCTCGAAATAAAGTTTCCATGTCTTCTAGGGTGCAAATGGCCACGCCTACTTTACCGACTTCTCCCAAGCTCATGGCATGGTCTGAATCGAACCCCATTTGGGTGGGAAGGTCAAAAGCAACGCTGAGTCCCTTTTGGCCATGGTTTAAAAGATAATGATACCTTTTGTTGGATTCTTCTGCTGTCGCAAATCCAGCATATTGCCGCATGGTCCAAAGTTTTCCACGATACATGTCTTTTTGAATACCACGCGTGAAAGGGTAAGCTCCTGGCAGTTCCAAAGATTTTAATGAAAGTGTGTGATGGGGTGTAGACATTTTATGTTGAGGAGGATTCGAGATGTAATAAATCTGTACCCGTTTCTACAGTAGCACCTACTTGAACTGAGATTGATTTTACTTTTCCAGAGGTAGGCGCTTTGAGCTCATTTTCCATTTTCATGGCTTCCATGATAATTAACCCTTGCCCCTTTTTAACCACATCACCGACTTGTGTTAAAATTTTAATAATTTTTCCTGGCATTCGGGCCACAATTTTTTGTTCACCGATATCTTTTGTTTTTGCAGTTAAGGCTTTGGGGTTGATAAGATCCACTAAAAATAAATGACCACGACTTAAAACGGCATATTCTGTTTCTTTATTTTCTACTTCAAAATCATAGGATTTCCCATCGTGTAAAATGGTGTAACCTCCCGTTACGCGATCTACCAAATCAATATGAAAGGGTTTTTGGTCATCAATGGAAACCAAATAGCCCTTTTGATTCTCAACGATATGAATGACATGAGAATTTCCGTTAAAAGAAGCATTGAAAAGCATTTTATAAAAACCCTCTGTTAAATTTTCTCATGGATTCTGACCGTGCTTGTTTTAGCCAGGGAGACACATGGTATTCCTGTTGGACCAGTGTAATGGCTTTTTTTCTTTTTTTGTAAGCATCAATGGCAGCGACTGAAAGAACCATATCTTGCAAGGGTTGTTTTGGAATTTTTTTTGTGATTTTAAATTCTCGATCAATAAAGTTGGTATCATATTTCCCCTGAACGAAATTGGGGATATTGATCACTTGTCGATGAAAAATGAGCGTTGTGCGAATGCCATGAATGACAAATTCTTTAAGTACGCGTTTCAGACGTAAAACAGCCTCTCTGCGGTTTGGTCCCCAGACACATACTTTCCCGATGAGCGGATCGTAATATACGGGAATGGTACAGCCTGGTTCCATGTAGGAATCAAGACGGACAAAAGGACCTTGAGCAATGCGATATGAAGTAATTTTTCCGGGGCAGGGTAAAAACTGGTTTAAGGGATCTTCGGCATAAATTCGACATTCAAACGCATGCCCGAATTGATGAATGTCTTTTTGTTGATATGAAAGTGGAAATCCAGCCGCAATTCGAATCTGTTCTTTGACCATGTCCACGCCGGTCACCATTTCTGTAATGGGATGTTCTACTTGAAGGCGCGTATTCATTTCCAAAAAATAAAACTTTTTTTTCTGGTCAACCAAGAATTCAAACGTACCTGCATTTTGATATTTTAACGTCTTTGCAGCACGAACGGCAACCTCACACATTTTTTTTCGAAGGGCATCGTCAATAAAGGGGGAGGGGGATTCTTCAATCACCTTTTGATGGCGTCTTTGAATGGAACACTCTCTTTCAAACAGATGAATGACGTTTCCTTTGAGGTCGCCTAAAATTTGAATTTCGACGTGATGTGGGTTTTCAAGATATTTTTCAATATAAACGCGCTTGTCCCCAAATGCAGATTGAGACTCTCTTTCAGCTGCATCGATGCTTTTTTGTAAATCACGTTCTTGTTTTACAACGCGCATGCCCTTTCCGCCGCCCCCCGCAGAGGCTTTGACCAAAATGGGATATTCAAGATTTTTTGCGATTTTTTTAGCTTGCTCAATAGAATGAATGGGTTCTTGACTTCCGGGTACCACAGGTACTTTTGCTTTCATCATGGTTTCTCGAGAGGTGACTTTGTCTCCCATGAGACGGATGAGGTGAGGTTGAGGTCCAATAAAAACAATTCCAGCTTTTTGACAAGCTTCAGCCAAATCTTCATTTTCAGATAGAAATCCATATCCCGGATGAATGGCTTCCACATGAGCATTCTTTGCGATTTGAATGATTTTTCCGATGCACAAATAACTCTCCAGAGCAGGCGCAGGTCCGACCAGATAGGCTTCGTCGGCTAAGGAAACATGGGCAGCACTTTTGTCAGCTTCAGAATAGATTGCAACCGCATCGATGGCCATTTCTCGGAGTGCTCGAATAATGCGAACTGCGATTTCACCGCGATTTGCGACCAATACTTTTTTAAAGAGTTTTGCCATGAGTTACAGCGGAATACAGCCGTGCTTTTTAGGGGGCAAACTTTCACGTTTGTTTTTAAGCATATCGAGGGATTTAATAATTTTAAACCGCGTTTCTTGCGGAAAAATGACTTCATCGATGAAACCCAATTCAGCGGCTTTATAAGGGTTGGCAAAGGTATTGCGATAGTGCTCAATTAAACTTTGTCGTTTGGTTTCTGAATCTTTGGCTTCTTCGATTTCTTTTTTAAAGATGATGTTGACGGCCCCTTCAGGCCCCATGACGGCAATTTCTGCTGAAGGGTAGGCATAATTGACATCGGCCCGTAAATGTTTTGAAGCCATGACATCATAGGCGCCTCCGTAAGCTTTTCGGGTGATGATCGTTATTTTGGGAACGGTTGCTTCGGCATAGGCATAAAGAAGCTTAGCGCCATGTTTAATAATACCTCCAAACTCCTGTTCCGTGCCGGGTAGGAAACCAGGAACGTCGACCAAAGTAAGGATGGGAATATTAAACGCATCGCAAAAGCGCACAAATCGAGCTGCTTTGACAGAAGCCGCGATATCTAAACATCCTGCCAAAACATCAGGCTGGTTGGCGACAATTCCAATCGGTTGGCCATTCATTCTCGCAAAACCAATGACAATGTTCATGGCAAAGGAAGGATGGATTTCAAAAAAATGACCATTGTCGATGATGGCATGGATCATGCGTTTTACATCGTAAGGTTTTTTTGAATTATCGGGGATGATGTTTAAAAGCTCTGCATCTTGTCGTCGTGGATCATCTTGGCAAGGACGTCTGGGGGGATCTTCTAAATTATTCGATGGCAGGAAACTTAAAAGTTCTCGAATCATTTGGAGGCAATGTCGTTCATCGTCACAAGCCATATGAGCAACGCCACTTTTTGTACTGTGAGAAAGTGCCCCTCCTAATTTTTCTTTCGTGACTTCCTCATGGGTGACGGCTTTAATGACATCGGGACCGGTGACAAACATATAGCTTGTGTTTTTGACCATAAAAATAAAATCTGTAATGGCGGGTGAATAAACAGCACCTCCAGCACAAGGGCCTAAAATCGCTGTAATTTGAGGAATCACACCAGAAGAGAGGGTATTTCTTAAAAAAATATCGGCATAGCCACCCAAAGACTCAACCCCTTCTTGAATTCTCGCCCCTCCGGAATCGCAGAGCGCAATAAAAGGAGCCCCATTCTTAAGGGCCATTTCCATAACTTTGCAAATTTTTTTGGCGTTTGTGGCGCTCAGAGACCCACCAAAAATAGTAAAATCTTGAGCATAGACATACACGAGGCGTGTATCAATGGTGCCGTAACCACAGACAACGCCATCGGTTAAATATCTTTTTTGTTCCATGCCAAAATCTTGGCAGCGATGTCGAACGAAACGGTCTATTTCTACAAAACTATCTTCATCTAAAAGCAGTTCAAGTCGTTCCCTGGCTGAAAGTTTTCCAGCTTGATGTTGTTGTTCCAGGCGTTTTTCTCCGCCCGCACGTAGAGCTTGTTGATTTAATTCTTTAAGGATATCATATGGTTTAGACACAGTGGCCTAAAAGTCTAACAAAATCGATATCCTTGTCAATTACCATTTGGTATGTTAATTTATGCACAATGTCACCCGCAAAAGAAACGCGGCTTTCCCCTAGAACTCGCATCCAAGCCCAAATTGTTTTTAAAATTTTGTCAGGCCCAAACCAGGATAAAATTATGACTTTTACCTCTGAGAATATTTCTGAAGGGGGGGCATTTTTAAAAGTAACGAATCCCGATATGCCTTTTCATGTTGGGGATGTCTTAGATATGCATTTTTCTTTGCCCAATCACCCAGCTCTCATTCGTGCCAAGGGCAAGGTTATTTGGACCACCGAAGGAAGAACACCAGACGACGAGTTGCTTCATGGGTTTGGGGTTCAATTTACAGATATGAAAGAAGATTTTAGATCTGTCATCCGACGTTTTGTTATTGAAAACTGCGAAATTTGAGTGTCTTTGATCTTTATTTGATATGGTATTTTTGAACTTTTTGAAGCAATCCTGAACGCGAAATTCCCAAATCTTTTGAAACTTGAGTCTTATTCCAATTGTGTTTAACCAGTGATTCTCTGACCAAAGCTTCTTCTAGAATTGCTTCGGCTTGCGGTAATGTTTGGGAAGATTCAATAATAGAAGCAAAATTTTTAAGAGAACTTCCAACAATGTTTTCAGGTAAATGAGATAAGGAATAACTCTTTTCATTTGGATTGAGTCGTAAAATTTGTTTCACAACGCTTTTGAGTTCACCGATATTTCCTGGCCAAGGGTATTCCAGTATTTTTTTGAGTGCGGCGGTTGAAAAATGGTCTAACGTTTTTTTATTTTGAGACAATTCCCGTATAAAAATATCCATCAAATGCAAAATATCTTCTTTTCGTTCGCGTAGCGGTAGAACAGACAGGACCAAAGGATTCATTTTGTGGTGGAGAGAGGGTTCTAAATGTCCAGGATGTAGAACGGAAACAATTAAACGATTGTGATGTTGCCATGCATGATGGAGGCAGCTTTCCAAAAGTTTTTGAGATGCCGGTGAAAGCAAAGAGACATGTGGAAAATAGAGGGTGGCTTCTTTCTGCTCGAAAAAAGAGGCCATTGAAAAATGTTCATCTGTCATGACGAAGGGACCTTTTCGAAACGAATTTAAATGGATGAGGCGAGCCAAAGCTTCCTTGGCGCATCCTTTTTCACCGGTGATGAGTATTGGAGAATCTAGGTCTTTGTATTTTTCTGCAAGCCCAAAGGTTTTGAGCATGTGTTCATTTTTGCTGAAAAGAAAGCCGAACTGTTGTTTTTGTTGAATGTTATGGCGGAGCAAATCGATTTGCTGATTACACGTATCGGCATACTCTTTCAGTTTTTGACAATCCATCATAAATTCTTTGAGTTCTTGATCTAAAGATGGATCCAGGCGAGCATGAACTTTTTGGTAAAGCATACTCATTTTATACGTCAAATTTGAAAAAGAGGTTGAGTCTGTTCGGAGCATATATTTCCTGCAGAGTCGAAAAAGCAATTTCTATGCCAGAGGGACATGCCAGAAAAACAAAATAAGGAATACCAGCTAACATGTTTAAATTATTGTAGAAAATATGGTTTTAATAGCTCCAGAATGGATTCTTAAAAATAAGAATTTGTGATGTGAGATGTAGATCTTTTTTTCGGCGTCTAATCCTTGTTCGCCTTCCGTTTATCCAGGCCAAATTTTTCGACCTTCATAATGAGGCCTGCACGGCTAATGCCCAATTCTTTTGCTAATTTGGATTTATTCCAGCTGTTGCGTCGCAAGCCTTCCTTAATCATTTCACGTTCTAATTCTTCTAAGGAGTCTTTGAGTTTTCCTTGAACGCGTACGCCCTGAATACTTTTTGCGTCTCCAAAAGTTTTAATGCGCGGGGAAAGCATATCGGCTGTAATTTTGGTGTCTGTGCCCGACAGAACGCTCAATCTTTCAATTTCATTCTCTAATTCACGAACATTGCCCGGCCAATTATAATCCAACAATTTTTCATAGGCACGTTTTACAAGAACCTTCTTTTTCGTGTTTTTTTCTTTTGCCGACTTTTCAAGAAAATAATCAATCAATAGAGGGATATCTTCCTTTCGATCTCGTAAGGCCGGTACTGAAATATTGATGACATTAATTCGATAATAAAGATCTTCTCTAAATTCTCCGCGTTCGACCATTTCTTTGAGATCTTTATTCGTAGCTGCAATTACACGCACATCTACTTTTCTAGGTTCCGTTGCCCCTACGGGAATAAACGTTCCTTCTTGTAAGACACGCAAAATCTTGACTTGCATGGCTTGTGACATATCGCCAATTTCATCTAAGAAGAAGGTTCCGCCATTTGCGACCTCAAACAATCCTTTTTTATCTCGGGTGGCCCCTGTAAATGACCCTTTCATATGACCAAACAATTCTGAATCCAAAAGGTTGTCATTAAAAGCCGAACAGTTTTGTGTCACAAAAACGCGGTCCTTCCGATGGCTATTATAGTGAATGGCACGTGCGATGAGTTCCTTACCGGTTCCATTGTCACCCTGAATGAGTACGGTACTCTCTGATTCTCGAATTTTATCTAGCAGGGAATACAAATCTTGCATCGGTTTACTTTTTCCAATCATCGTATCGTACTTGTAACGCGTGCCTAATTCTTTATTGAGTTCACTGATTCTTTCTTCTCTTACAGAAATTTCATTGTGAAGCGTTACAATTTCTTCAGCAACCAGACCCACCAACTCATGAAAATAATCGACCTCATTTTTTTTGATACATTTAATCGTTTGAATTGCTTCTTCAACATCTTCTACGCCAAGTCCCATTTCAATGAGGCGCTTTTTTAAATAAGTTCGTTGTTTCTCCAGATCTGTTTCGTGAAAATATCCAACCGCAACCACAGAGCCCATAAATTCATCGTGGATATAAATTGGGTAAATGGAGGCTTTCAGCCCAATTTCCCAATCGTCGACCGTAAAATCAGCACCGGAATTTTTGATTTTTTTGGTAGTTTCAGTGATAAAATCCGCAAAACTTTCAAAGCCACGTTCGGTATTGATCACCAAATTGCAAACGGCGTTGGCAAATTCTTTTTCTTCGCCCTTTTCAATGGTTCTTAAAAGACCACGGTCATCTGAGAAGAAAACCTCTACATTCCACCAATGAATGAGAATTTCCTTTAATTTTCGAACCACATGCAAATGTTCAAATTCTTTCCAATTAAACATGGCACCCCCTCCATCTTTGATCTGTATACTTTTTTTACACAATCACGGTTGAAGATAAATCCTATGCTCTATTCAAGGGCTAGCTAGGTGTAAAAAAAAGAGACAGTTTGCTCCAACTACTGAATTAGTTTAGCATTTTTTTATGGGTTGTCAAATAATTTTTGACTAAACAATTGACAGTTGGTGTCATGTTTTTTGACGTCTAAAACATAGACATATCAATGATTTAGACAGTTGAATGTCCAGTCAGGTATCGTTTCAGAAATTTTCCAGTATAGGATGAGGGATGATGAATCACTTCTTCGGGGGAGCCTTCGGCAATAATTTTACCCCCTTTGTCCCCTCCTTCCGGACCCAAATCAATAATATAATCTGCGCATTTGATCACATCGAGTTGGTGTTCAATCACGAGAATAGAATTCCCATCTGCAATTAATTTATTTAAAACCTTCAGCAATTTTTGAATGTCATCTAAATGCAGCCCGGTGGTGGGTTCGTCTAAAATATAAAGACAATGACGCATGTTGTAAGAAAGTTCCTTGGCAATTTTTAAACGCTGTGCTTCTCCACCGGAAAGTGTGGTGGAAGATTGCCCTAATTTCAAATACCCCAGGCCAACTTCCTGTAATAATTTTAATTTTTGTTTGAGATGGGGGGCGGCTGAGAAAAAATGATAGGCGTCATCAACGGTTAGATTTAAAATATCATCAATGTTTTTCTCGCGGTATCGAATGGCGAGAATCTCTGGTTTAAATTTTTTACCCTGACAGTGTTCACAAGTTAAATAGACATCTGATAAAAAGTGCATGTCAACCTGTTCGAAACCGGTTCCTTCGCAGGCATCACATCGGCCACCTCGTGTGTTGAATGAAAAATGACCTGGCAAATATCCTTGTTTTCGACTTTCTGAAACAGAGGCCAAGAGACTTCGAATATCATCATATCCTTTCAAGAAAGTAATGGGGTTTGATCTGGACGTTTTTCCAATCGGATGTTGATCCAGCAGTCGTACGGTTGATAAATGTTGAAATCCAGATATGGTTTCAAATTTCCCCATTTTTCCACTCTTTAATTTAAAAATACGTGCGAGGGCATTGTACAGGGTGTCATGAATCAGGGAACTTTTTCCAGAACCGGATACGCCGGTAATACAGACGAAGCAATTTAAAGGTATTTTTAAATCTACAGACTTTAAATTGTGATGATGAACCCCTTTCAGTTCTAAAAATTGTTTTATATTTTTCCTGCGTGTTTCAGGGATGGTAATTTTATGAAGATTTTTTAGATAGGAAGCGGTCAGGGAGTCTTCTTTTTTAAATTCAGAGGCGGTTCCTTGAAAGATGAGGTTTCCTCCGCGTTCTCCGCCTTGGGGGCCTAGCTCAATGATATAGTCTGCATTTTGGATGGTGTCGCGATCATGTTCCACGACAATGACGGTATTGCCACCGTCTCGGAGATTTTTTAAAAGTTTCAGTAAGCGGTGATGGTCTTTGGCGTGGAGTCCGATGCTGGGTTCATCTAGTACATAGGTGGTTTGAACGAGAGAAGCTCCCAACTGATTGGCCAATTGAATGCGTTGTGCTTCTCCACCGGAAAGGGTTTTGGTTAACCGATTTAACGTTAAATACTCCACCCCAACTTTATTTAAAAAACACAGTCGTGATTCAAGTTGGCGCAGAATTTCTTTGGAAGCCTTTTGTTCAAATGAGGATAACGTTAATTTTTCAAAAAATGTTTGAGCTTGTTTTAGGTTCATCGCTAAAATTTCAGTAATGGTTTTGTTAGCGATTTTAACGTACTGCGCTTCTTTCCGGAGGCGATTTCCCTGGCAATCTGGGCATTGAAAACCGCTCTTATAACGGCTCAACAAAACGCGGATGGCCATTTTATATTTTTTTTCTTCTAGGCGATTAAAAAAACCAACAATGCCAGGAAATCCTCGTGTGCCTTTAAAAATAAGCTTTTGATTTTCCTCAGAAATATTTTTATAGGGGGTATGGGTGGGAATTTTATATTTGGCAGCAAATTCTAAAAGTCTTTTTTGCCATTTAATGCGAGCAGGTTTTGTCCAGGGCTCGATGGCACCTTCTTCAAGGCTTAAATTTTTATTGGGAATGATGAGATCTTCATCTAAGCGAAGATGGTTCCCAAAGCCCTTACAACTAGGGCACGCGCCGTAGGGGTTGTTGAAAGAAAAAAATTGCGGCGATAGATCTGGTAGTTTCAGATTGCAGGTTGAACAACGAAGATGACGGGAAAATGAATAGGATTCTTTTTGAGGAACCATCACAGAGGCACGTCCCTGGGCTTCTTGATATGCGGTTTCCAAAGCATTGGTTAAGGTATGTCGAATATCTCCCGAAACCTGGAGACGATCAATGACGAGCCAAAGTTCCTGCTTTGTATTGAGAGAAAGCGTAGGGGATAACTCCAGGAGTTCATGGTTATGAACGATTCGGGTAAATCCCCGTTGAATAAAGTTTTTAATAACTCGTTGGGGATTGAGATCGTCTAATGCATAAGGGGCAATAATGTAAATTTTTTGATCTTTTAATTTCTTAAGTACAAATTCAACAATATCAGCGATAGAATTTTTTTGGATTTGTTTTCCACAGGTGGGGCAGTACATTTTTCCAATTTTTGAAAAAAGAAGTCGGAGATAATCATAAAGCTCAGTAGAGGTGCCAACCGTTGATCGTGAATTTTTGACGGTATTTTTTTGTTCGATGGCAATGGTGGGAGAAATATTTTTAATGTGATCAATATCGGGTCGCTGGATTTTTTCTAGAAATTGTCTGGCATAGGTGGACAAAGATTCAATATACAGGCGTTGACCTTCTGCAAAAATGGTCTCGAAGGCCAAGGAGGACTTTCCGGAGCCACTTGGACCTGTAATGACGGTTAAGGTTTCATGGGGGATCGAAATCGTAAGGTTTTTTAAATTGTTTTGTCTTGCGCCGATTAAAGTAAGCTTTGGACGGGAGTTCATAAACGACAAAATTTAACTTAGATTTGGGAAGAGGTCAATGTAGCTTAAGGTAGCTTAAGCGCTTTGCAGGGTTCTTTTTACCAAGTCGATGACCGTTTCAATTTGATTGAATGGCTTTTTAAGATAGGCGGTGACATTCAATCGCTTTGCGGTTTGTTCCATGTGGGTATCTCCGTAGGCTGTCATCAGAATGACAGGGACGGTGTTGTTCGATTTTCGAATTTTTTCTAAAACATCTAGGCCTGAAAGATGAGGCATGAGGATATCAAGCAACACCAAATCAGGGGCATGGGTTTCAATGCTTTTTAAACCTGCTTTTCCATCAGGAGCTGTTAATATTTCAAACGATTCGTGCGCAAGGGCTCTGCTTAACGCTCGAAGGATAATGGGTTCATCGTCAACAATTAAAATTTTTTTCATAATAAAGTGTAGCGGATGATTAAACTGATGATGCCGGCAAACCAGCAGTAGTAGCCGAATTGGTAAAATTTTCCTTTTAACACGATTTTTAAGACGCAGGCTAAGGCCAAGAGCCCAACGACAAAAGCCAATAAAAAGCCGATGAGGTACAAATTGAGGTCCTGGTTTGGCAAACCGCCATTTTCTGACAATTTAAGGACAAAGGCTCCTAAAATTGCCGGTAGTGACAAGATAAAAGAAAAAGTGGCTGCGTCTTTTCGTCCGGTTTTTAAAAATAAGGCGCAGGTAATGGTCATGCCAGATCTTGAAACCCCTGGTAAAAGGGCTAAGGATTGGGCTACGCCGATCCAGAAAGCTTTTTGAACTGTGATGTATGAAAACAAGGGGCCTTCTAAAATAATGCTTTTGGGCCTCACGCTGCGAGAGAGCAGTAGGCAAGTGCCTGTAAATAGAATTCCATAGGCGGCAATGGTGATGTTCCAAAGCTCTGTTTCAATCCAATGGACGAGGGTGAATCCAACAATGGCGGCAGGAATACTCCCAACGATGATCAATAAAATTGCTCTCGGGGTGAAGAGCAATTGATAAATTTCTTTATGGAAAATAATAATGGTTGCCAGGAAGGTTCCCATATGCAGTGCCACATCGAAAAGCATGTAGGGTTCTTTAAGACCAAAGAGTGTTTGAAAAATGACCAAATGGCCATCACTGCTTACGGGTAGAAATTCGGTGATGCCTTGAACGATACCTAAAATAACGGCTTCTAATGAATTAATATATCTTCTCCTTCATGTCAGTGATTTTGAGCCTGGCGAATGAAGATTTATTTATAGGAGAGATGACAGAGCTCCTTGGAGAATGAATGATAAACCCATCTCGCAGGCCGAGCGGGCATGGCTTTTGCCCGTAGGGCAAAAGAGCGAGGCCGAGAGCTGAGCGGCAAATGGCTCGCAGGGCCATTTGACCGCGTGGTTTATCATTCATTCTCCAAGGAGCAAAATGATCATACTTGCGTAAATAAATCTTCATTGAGTCAGAACCAAATTTGAGTTTCGCTGAAACGGTAAATTAAATTTTTTCACTGGTTTTCCTTGAGGGGTAATATGACTTTAAACGTGGAGCCCTTCTTTTCTTTGCTTTTCACTTCAATACGACCTTGATGCGTTCGGATGATACCTTCACTCACCGATAATCCCAATCCCGTTCCACGAGATTTTTCTTTAGTGGTATAGAATGGATTAAAGATTTTAGACAAGTCTTTTTTGGAAATGCCAATACCGGTATCTGAAATCGATATTTGGATACCTTCTTTTTTGGGGAGTACTTGGGTTGTGACGATCAGTGTTCCCCCCTTCGGCATGGCTTGGATTGCATTTAAAAAAAGATTAAAAAATACTTGCTGAAGTTCATTGGGGTTGGCTTTAATTTTGGGCAAGTGTGAAAAATATTTTTTTACAATAGCAACAGGATGGGTTGAAGACTGCGAATATTGTATCAAAGGAAAAGTGGCATCAATAATAGGATGTACATGGACCCAAGTTTTTTTAGCCTGTTTTGGTGTTTCAGAAAATGTTAAGAGATTTTCGATAATTTCTTTGCATCGCAGGGATGCTTTTTCAATTTCATGAAGGTCGGTATAAAAGGGGTGTTCTTTCCCAAGCTCCTTCATCAATATTTGCGAGAAAGCGGTGATACCTGTTAACGGGTTATTCAATTCGTGCGACAAGGCGCTGGCCAGATGGCCAATGGCGGCCATTTTTTCAGATTGGATTAACTGCCGAAATAATGAAGTCAGTTCTGTTTGATCTCGATAATAAAGCACAATGGAACTGATTTGACGTTGTGTATTTAAAACAGGGAATGCCCAACTTACGTAATCTTTATTTTTAAAATCTTTAATTTCATGTTGATCGATTTTTTCTAGCTGTTTTAAGGCGTCTACCGCAGGGCAATTTTCGCAGGGCGTGGTTCGTCCAGCTAAAACTTGGTAGCATTTTTTCCCGATCACCGTTTCCACTTTTTTATGGGTAATCATTTCGGTGGCACGGTTTGCTTTGATGAGGGTAAAGGTTGGATCTATGACTGTGACCAAATCACTGATGGCATCGAAGGTCGATTCCCATTGTTGGGAAGCCTGTTCTACGGTTTCTAGCAATTTCATTTTTTCAATGGCAATGGCAATGGGGTGTGCGATCTCTTGAAGTTTTAAAATATCTTCTTTGGAGAAAGCATTTTTGAAAAATGAAGCCAAATTCAGAGTTGCCATCGTATGCAGAGGAAAAACAAGGCCAGATCGATAGGTGTGCTTTCCATCTTTAAAAACTTTTGGAACTGTTGAAACAATTTTTGCTGTCTGATCTTGAAGAATTTGTTTTAAATCTGGAAATTTTTCTATTGAAATGGGTATTTCTTTCTGATCTGTGATCAGCATAAATTTTTGACTCTGAAGTTGGACCAAAATGCTGGCCGCATCCAGGCGGATGATTTTTTGTAGTTCTTGGACAACAATTTTATAAATGTCGCGTAAATTTTTGGAACGGTGGAGTCCTTGGATCAGCGTGTGTGTAATTTGAAGTTGTATTTTTTTCGACTGAATGGCTTTTTGGGATTGGATGGTTTTTTCAATGCGGTTTTCAATAACACTTTCCAAGTTTTTCGTGAGGTGTTTTAAATGATCGTTTTGACTTCGAATGAGGTTTAGCAATTCTCGATTTTGTTTAAGAAGGATATGTCGTTGCCAGGAATTTTTGACGGTTATTTTGAGGTCTTCATCATGCCAGGGTTTGCTTAAAAACCGATAGACTTCTCCATTTTTGACAGATTCATAGGCAATGTGGGCATTAAAAAAACCAGTTAACAGAATGCGCGATGTATCGGGCCACTGCACTTTGGTGAGTGCTAAAAAATCTGTACCTTCCGCCCCCCCGGCCAATTTTTGATCGCAAATAATGACACCAATGGGATGATTTTTGAGAAGTCGAAAAGCTTCTTCCGAAGAGGTTGCCGTATAAACTTCATAGGCAGGATCATGAAAAAGCCGCTGCAGGGAAGACAGAACATTCTTTTCATCATCTACAATTAAAAGTGATATTTTTTCCACCCAACGATCCCTTTAAAGAATTCTTTTATAAGTGTACAGGGACCGATCAATGGCGTCAAATAACGAGTCTTGCTTAAACCTTTCCAACGGATCGCTTATCGTTAATCCACCACCAGATCATATTTTTCCAAAAGATGTTGATACGCCCCAGAGTCCTTTAATCGTTTCAATGTCTTATTGACTTGTTGAAGCATTTTCGGACTGTCTTTTCGAACAGGGATTCCGATGGGCTCGTCCGTAAAGGGTTCTAAAATACCTTCGAGGGTTTCCCCGCTCTCTTGTTCATGAAGATAAACCTTGATCCATGGGTCATCCATGATGAGAGCATCCACAAAGCCCTGTTTCAAAGCAGAGGCTCCTTCGTCTGGTTGTTGGAAAAAAAGGGGAGTTGCTTGGGGCATCAATTCTGTGATGGCCTTATGGGAGGTTGCCCCCATTTGACAAGCAATTTTGAACTTGGCCTGATTTAAATCACGATAAGATTGAATTCGCGTATCCCCTTTTCTTTTTAAAATAACCTGCCCCACACGGTAATAAGGATCTGAAAAATCTAACACTTTCTGTCTCTCTTCGGTAATAGAGATTCCATCAATAATTAAATCTCCCTTTCCAGTGGAAAAAAAGGCAAGCATCCCATCCCAGGGTAATACTTGGATATCAAGTGTCACCTGCATGTCATTGGCAATTTCTTGGGCTATATCCACGTCAAGCCCCACAGCTTTTCCAGTTGTATCTAGGACATTAAAGGGAGGATACTCAGCCCCCAAAAGAACGATTAACGTTCCTCTTTGTTTTACAAGATCCAAGGTGTCTTGGTTCCCCGGTGTCGTAGGGGGTGGACATCCTGCACTCAACAAACAAAAAATAAATAAACTTATAAAAAGCCACAAAAAATGTTTCATCATGATCTCCCTTTTTAAGTGCGCAGACGTATATAATGAAGGTGATGATTTTGTCGAGGGCATTATTAACGGAGAATTCTGGTTTCACGAGGGGGGATGGAAATACAAACTTTATTTCGTCCTTCTTTTTTTGCCGCGTAGAGTGCTTGATCGGCGGAATGGATCAAAACAAGATCACTTTTCTGATCGGGTGTGTGGTAATTTGAAATTCCAATACTGACCGTAATTTTTTTATTTCCAATCCAAGGGGTATAATTATGTTCTTCGATTTTTTTTCGAATGCGTTCTGCCAACATGGTGGCATGTCCAATGGTGGTTTCAGGTAAAATTACGGCAAATTCTTCACCCCCAAAGCGACTGAGAACATCTGTTTTTCTGACGGATGCTTTTAAAATATCTGCAATTTCTTCTAGAATCGTATCGCCGACAAGGTGGCCAAATTCATCGTTAATGGATTTAAAATAATCGACATCAATCATGAGCAAGGAGAGGTGACGATGATACCGTTTGGCACGATCAATTTCTTTTTTTAAAATTTCTTTGAGCGCATAACGATTGTAAAAACCGGTCAGTGGATCTTTAATGCCATAAATAGAACGTTTGCGATCGGCAAGTGCGCAACGTATGGATTCGATGAGAACAGGTGCGTCGATAGGTTTTGAAAGGCAATCACTCATTTTAAGTTGAATTAATTTTCGCATGTTCTGTGGGGAATGGTCATGGGTCAGGACAATCATGGCGGGGTTCATCACCGAACTGGAGCACTTCTGAATGAAATCCAAAAAATGAATTGAAAAAAAATCTTGATCGATGATCATGAGTTCAACTTCATTTTCCAAAAGAATTTTAATGGCTTTTTTGGCTTGATGTGCTGCATGAAAGATCAGGTCTTCTTTAAAAAAGCAAGATTCCACTGTTCCCATGACAGCGTCTTCTAATCCTATACACAAGACATGTGTAAAATTTGGTTTTTTAAACTGTTTTTTTAGTGTTGGCATACGACCTAACCTATTCGCCTGAAAACGTGCTTTTAAATCAGTGATTCTTTCTATTTATATAAGTAAATCTTAACGAAGTCAAACGTACCTATGATTAGATTTTTGACGGGAGAATTTGATTTTGTTACGGTAAGCACATGACAACGGTCTCTCCTTTTGATCGCCCCTATCAGCCCAAAGACATTGAGCAAAAGTGGTATCAAGTTTGGCTTTCGAAGGGTTATTTTAAGGCAGAGACTTCAGCCAAGAAAAAACCTTACGTTATCATTATGCCCCCACCCAATATTACGGGATCCCTGCACCAAGGGCATGCATTGGCTTATTATATTCAAGATTGTTTGGTGCGTTGGAAACGCATGCTGGGGCACAATGTCCTGTGGCTTCCGGGATCGGATCATGCCGGTATTGCGACCCAAAATGTGGTGGAACGAGAAATGACAAAAGAGGGGTTAAGTCGACATAAGCTTGGAAGAGAAAAGTTTATAGAACGCGTGTGGCAATGGAGAGAACATTATGGCCATCGTATTTTGGAACAGTTGCATCGGTTTGGAGCTTCTTGTGATTGGTCGCGTGAACGATTTACGCTGGATGAACATTCTTCTAAAGCAGTAACGGAAGCGTTTGTTTCTTTGTATCAAGAAAAATTAATTTATCGAGGAAGTTTTTTGATTAATTGGTGTCCTCGTTGCGAATCTGCGTTGTCGGATTTGGAAGTGGAACACGAAGAAAAGAAAGGAAAGCTTTGGCAGATTCAATATGCTTTGGCAGACGAACCAGGGCAGGTGGTGGTTGCCACCACGCGCCCTGAGACCTTGTTGGGAGATACGGCCGTAGCCGTTCATCCGGAAGATGAACGCTATCGGTCTTTGATTGGTAAGTTTGTGATCTTGCCGCTCCTGCATCGCAAAATTCCAATCTTGGGAGATGTTTCTGTGGATCCCGCCTTTGGGTCTGGTGTTGTGAAAATTACACCCGCCCATGATTTTAATGACTTTGAAGTTGGCCAGCGACATCACTTAGAGATGATTTCTATTTTTGACGAGAAAGCACATCTCACCCGAGAGGCAGGTCCTTATCAAGGGTTAGAGCGATTTAAAGCGAGAAAACAAATTTTACAAGATTTGCAAAAAGAAGGATTGCTCATGGCGGAACAGGAGCATCTCTTTGCACAGGGA
The DNA here is from genome assembly GCA_016198185.1 of Deltaproteobacteria bacterium. GTDB lineage: Bacteria > Bdellovibrionota > JACOXK01 > 2-02-FULL-40-11 > 2-02-FULL-40-11 > JACQJD01. The sequence continues at coordinate 1,995 of JACQJD010000037.1, read as the reverse complement.
CTGTGTCAACGATGCCAGACCTTGGTGGAACCAAGGCTTTCCCTTCAATGGTTTGTCAAAACCAAACCGCTTGCAGCGCCTGCGCTTCGAGCTGTTCAATCGGGGGAAGTTAAAATTATTCCCGAAGGATGGGGTAAGACCTATTTTCATTGGATGGAAAATATCAAAGATTGGTGTATCTCACGTCAAATTTGGTGGGGACATCGTATTCCAGCCTGGTATTGTTCAGAGCAACACACGACCGTTTCCTCTGAAGCACCTAAGCGCTGTTCTGTATGTAAATCTCAATCCTTAAAACAAGATGAAGATGTTTTGGATACATGGTTTTCTTCGGCGTTGTGGCCATTTTCAACATTGGGCTGGCCTCGCCAAACCAAAGAATTGAAACTCTTTTATCCCTCCCACGTTTTGGAAACAGGATTTGATATTTTATTTTTTTGGGTGGCCAGGATGATGATGATGGGCATTCACTTTATGAAAGAACCCCCGTTTCATGAAATTTTTCTTCACGCCATGGTGAGAGATGCCGAAGGACAAAAAATGTCAAAAACCAAAGGAAATGTAATGGATCCCTTAGACAGCATTGAAACATATGGGTCGGATGCCTTAAGATTTACACATCTTTCTTTGGCGTGCCAGGGGCGAGATGTCAAACTCAGCAATGATCGTATTGAAGGGTATCGAAACTTCATGAATAAAATGTGGAATGCAGCACGGTTTGTACTCATGAATTTTCCGAAAGAAACAAAGTTTTCAACAGATTTTGATTCGTCGGAACTTCCCGTGGTTCATCAATGGATTTTGACTCGATTACAAGAGACGATTTTGGAGACGAGACGTTCCTTGGAGGAGTATCGACTGAACGAAGCTTGTTTTACGGTTTACCATTTTGCATGGTCTGAATTTTGTGATTGGTATATTGAGCTTTCCAAAAGCCATTTAAATGCCGAAGTCCTTTGGTATACTTTTAGAGAGCTTATTAAATTATTACATCCTTTTATGCCCTTTATTACAGAAGAAATTTGGCAACATCTGCCGGACAAAGAGGTTGAGAGTGTCATGATGGCTTCTTATCCGAAAGCCAATTCAGCACATGTGCATGCTATGGCGAAAAAAGAAATGGAAGCCATGATGGCCATTGTTTCGTATATTCGGACAGTACGAGCAGAACACCAAGTAAAACCATCTAAAACCATTCCAGCGGTCATCGTGGTTTCAAATAAAAGCATCTTTTCTTTATTAGAGCGTGAAAAATCCACGATGATTCATCTTGCGAAACTTTCAGAGTTTTCTCTGAGTTTAAAAGCCGTTGATACAAAAAATTATGTTGTTGGAACCGTAGGATTTGCAGATGTTTTATTACCCATGCGTGAACTCTTTGATGTGGAAAATGAAAAAAAACGGTTGCAAAAAGAGCTTCAAAAAATTGTTCAAGAACTGGAGCATATTGAACAAAAATTAGCACAGTCTTCTTTCATCGAAAAAGCACCGAAAGAAGTGGTTGAAAAAGAAAAACAACGTGCGCAGGAGCTTAAACTGCGCAAACAACAAGTTGGGAATAATTTAGAAAAAATTTGTTCTGGGTAGGGATGCCGTTCTTATCAATAAAAGGTCAATGACATGGTTCAATGCGCAGGTTTATTTTTAGCAGGTGAATTTAAAATGACTCCCGAAGTGAAGGGGTGGGTCAAAAAATGTGATTTAAGAGTCGCTGCGGATGCAGGGGCATGGTATTTGAAACGCTCGAATCTTCATCCTCACGTCATTATAGGTGATTTTGATTCGTTACCGAAGAAGCACCACCGGCATTTTCCAAAATCTGAGTTTTATGCTTATTCACCGATTAAAGATCAATCGGATGCGGAACTTGCTTTGCGATTTATTCTTACAAAAAAACCGAGGGAAATTGTGGTCTTTGGTGCCTTGGGCAAAAAAATAGATTATATGTTTTCTAATTTTAGTTTATTGGCTTTTATTTCAAAGAATGTTCAGGCG
>JACQJD010000036.1 GCA_016198185.1 Deltaproteobacteria bacterium | reverse complement strand
CTTAAGTGATTCTGAAATTTTAGATATCATGCAAATTTGCAAACCGTTATCACTTTCGGGATTTGTGGCTTCCAATACCGGGCTGTTCAAAAAGGCCCAGATACTAGGCGCCCGAGGAGGGGCGACTGAGGCGTACTTGAGCGGTACGTCGAAGGAGACACGACGAGGGCAACGACGTAGATGGGCCTTTTTCAACAGCCCGAATACGAGTATGGATGACATGCTTTTAACAGGTGCTCCTCAAGGAGGCATCAGTGGGGCACCCCTATTTGAAAAATCAACGGACTTGTTACAAAAAATTCGTTCTCAAACAGATCTTCCCATCATTGGGGTGGGTGGCATTGACAGCATCGAAACCGCTCAAAGGAAAATAACGACCGGTGCCCAGCTCATCGAACTGTACACCGGATTTATTTTCGAAGGGCCTTCATTAATTCTGCGTATTAAAAAAGCTTTCAAAAGAATACAATCCCCTCTCCAGAAATCTTAGGATTTTCTGCCATAACACAAGAAACAAAAAGTGGCTATGACCCTGGTCATACAAAAAGATGACAATGCTCATGTTTTATTGACAGGGGGGTGAGGTCTATATTATTGATTCCTGTATAAGTAGAGCTTGTTCGGAGATTCAGTCATTCTGAGGGCATTTGCCCGAAGAATCTCGTCTTTTTTGATGAGATCCTTCGCACTTCGTGCTCAGGATGACAGCATCTTCACGATCACCGAACTGGCTCTACTTATACAGGAATCAATAACAACTCCAAACAAATGTCGGTTGAGAAATTATTTCTCTTATTTTTGATGTGTCTTATCTCAGGGTATGCCTTCTATTCAAAATTTCTGGTTCGTTTTTTTGGATTGAGTGATGCTCACAAAACCCCTGCGCATCGGTTGAACGATGGGCAGGATTTTGTACCCACGCATCCTTTTTATTTATTTGGGCAACATTTTTCTGCCATTTCTGCTGCAGGTCCCATTGCGGGACCCATTGCCGCTTGTCTTTTATTTGGCTGGCTGCCTTGTCTTTTGTGGATTGGGGTAGGTGCCATCTTCATAGGGGCGGTACATGATTTTTCAAGTCTTGCGGCTTCCATTCGTCACGAAGCTGGAAGCATTGCTGAAATTGCCAAAAAAAACTTAGGACATCGTGCGGGACTTTCGGTCCTCATTTTTATTTGGATCGTTATTGTTTATATTATGGTTGCTTTTGCAGACATTACGGCGGGAAGTTTTGTCTCTGCGACGGAAGAATTACAAGGCATTGCTGTTTCGTTTAATCCCGGTGGGGCTGTGGCCTGCGCCAGTATTTTGTATCTTACCCTAGCGATTCTCATGGGACTTGTGCAGAAGTATTTGAAGCCGCCCCTGTGGCTACTCACACTTATCTTTGTTCCAGCGACATTTGCAGTGGCTTGGTTGGGAACTTCTTTTTCGCATCTATTGATATGGGACGTCAAAACGTGGGGCCTTCTCATATTGATCTATTGCGCCATTGCTTCTTTATTACCGCTTTGGCTGTTACTTCAGCCCCGGGGGTATTTGGGTGGGTTTATTTTGTATGTTGCCTTGGCCCTCGGTGTGATTGGCATTTTTTTTGGTGGATACGATATTGAGCAACCGCTTTTTCGAACGTGGGACCTTGGCACACCCACAGGTTCTTTGTTTCCATTTTTATTTGTGACGATTGCTTGCGGTGCTTGTTCTGGTTTTCATGGACTGGTGTGTTCTGGAACCAGTTCTAAGCAAATCGACCGAGAGAGCCACGTACGATCGGTAGGGTATGGGGCGATGTTGGCAGAAGGATGTGTGGCGTTTATTGCACTGGTGATTGTTATGATTGCAACGCCCCAAGAAGTGGAGGGCCTCAAACCCGGGACCATTTATGGCAATGGTATTGGAAAATTTTTAACATTGCTCATTGGGAAAGAGCATTTGAAATTTGCCATTACTTTTGGGGCCATGGCTTTTTCAACGTTTGTGTTTGATACGTTAGATGTGGCAACACGTCTGGGGCGGTATATCCTCCAAGAGCTTATGGGGCAAAAAAATTTTAAAGGGGCAATGCTGGGAACGCTGCTCACGGTCACAGTACCAGCGCTCATATTGATGACGGCACCAGAAGGTTCCTGGTTAAAATTTTGGATATTGTTTGGTGCATCCAATCAATTATTGGCGGCTGTGACATTGCTCATCGTGACCGTCTGGTTATGGCGTCTTAAAAAACCAATTTTGGTTACCTTGCTCCCCATGTTTTTTGTTTTGACGATGACGATTTGGGCGCTCGTGAAATTGGCGGTTGCCAATTGGCAGTGGACGGGCGGATTGAATATTTCTTGGATGAACAGCATTGCTGCATTGGTTCTGGTGATTCTGGCATTGGGAATTTGTGGGGCGGGCTTGCGTATGGGTTTCAAGCGCAAATGAAACGTTTTGACAAGGGAAATGAAATTCGTTAGTTTTTCATGCTTGCGCAGCAAGCGTTGAAAGTTTTAAGAGAAATTTTAGAAAGGATCTTATCATGATGAAAAAAATAATATTTGGAATGCTCTTTGGTTTTTGGGGAATTCGGTCTGGTTTTGCTTCGGAAGTAGATCTTTTAATCCCCTCTTTTTCAACGGTTACCTACGATTTATTTGGATTTCAAATCACGGGATTAAGTTTATTGGGAATGGGCATCGGGGTGTGTTTATTGGGAATGATTTTTGGGTTGAGTGAGTTTAAACGAACTAAAAAATTACCGGCGCATCAAAGCATGTTGGATGTCTCCTCGCTTATTTATGAAACGTGTAAAGCCTATCTTCTTCAGCAAGGGCGCTTGTTGATTGTTCTGGAGCTTTGTATCGGAGCCTGTATTTTTTATTATTTTTTAGTATTGCGGCATGTAGAACTCTCGCGCGTTCTGCTTATTTTTCTGTGGTCTATCCTGGGGATTTTAGGTTCTTACAGTGTGGCTTGGTTTGGGATGCGCGCCAATACCTATGCCAACAGTCGAACTGCCTTTGCAGCGCTTTTGGGAAAACCTTATCAGCTCGTTGAAATTCCTCTCAGAACCGGTATGTCGATTGGGGTTCTTTTAATTTGCGTGGAACTCATCATGATGATCTTCATTTTAATTTTTATGCCAAGGGAAAGTGCGGGGGCATGTTTTATTGGGTTTGCCATTGGTGAATCTTTGGGGGCCTCAGCGCTACGGATTTGCGGTGGTATTTTTACCAAAATCGCAGACATTGGTTCTGACCTCATGAAAATTGTTTTTAAAATTAAGGAAGATGACGCCCGAAATCCAGGTGTGATTGCCGATTGCACGGGAGATAATGCGGGAGATTCCGTAGGGCCAACGGCCGATGGGTTTGAAACCTATGGCGTAACCGGTGTTGCGCTGATTAGTTTTATTGTTTTGGCGGTTGGGATGGTTTTGGGTGAAGGCGGTATGTTATCGCCGATGGAAAATCACGAAGATCTTCAAGCGCGATTTATTATTTGGATTTTTATGATGCGGGTTTTGATGATTGGAACCTCCATTTTTTCATATTGGCTCAACAACCGATGGTCGCATATGCGCTATGGAAAAAAGGAACATTTTAATTTTGAAATGCCGCTTACGTCGCTGGTATGGCTAACATCACTGGTTTCTATTTTGGTAACCTATGGTGTGAGTTATCTCTTAATGAAGGATGTTGCAGAGAATTTATGGTGGCGTCTTTCAACCATCATTAGTTGTGGTACCATCGCAGCAGCGGTCATTCCAGAATTTACAAAAATTTTCACCTCATCAAAATCAAAGCACGTGAGAGAAATTATCAATGCGGCGCGTTCGGGGGGGGCATCGCTCGGTATTCTTTCAGGCATTGTCGCAGGGAACTTTAGCGCTTTTTGGAAAGGGATGGTTATTTTAGCTTTAATGTGGGTCGCCTTTTTTACAGCGTCCTCTGAGCTTGGCAATTGGATGGTCTACCCTACGGTATTTGCCTTTGGGCTGGTGGCCTTTGGTTTTTTAGGCATGGGTCCTGTAACGATTGCAGTCGATAGCTATGGGCCAGTAACGGACAATGCTCAATCGGTGTTTGAACTTTCTGGCATAGAATCCAATTCTCAAGCAGCTTCTCAAATTGAAAGAGAATTTCAAGTTAAGCCTAACTTCGCAAGAGCCAAACATCTGTTGGAAGAAAATGATTCTGCAGGAAATACGTTTAAAGCCACCGCCAAGCCCGTCTTAATAGGAACGGCAGTGATTGGGGCAACGACGATGATCTTTTCAATTATTTTACTTTTAAATTTGAAATTAGATCTTTTAGATCCTCGTGTGCTTCTGGGTCTTATTGCAGGGGGAGCCGTCATTCACTGGTTTGCAGGAGCCTCTATGCAGGCGGTGACAACAGGGGCCTATCGGGCGGTTGAATATATTCAAAAAAATATTAAGTTGGATGCTTCTTCGACCAAAGCTTCTGTTGAAGATTCAAAAGAAGTCGTTCGAATTTGTACCCAATATGCACAGGCGGGGATGGTTAATATTTTTGGTGTCATTTTTTCTTTTACGTTAGCGTTCGCGTGTTTTAATCCCACTTTTTTTACGGCCTACTTAATTTCCATTGCTGTTTTTGGATTGTTTCAAGCCATTTATATGGCCAATGCGGGTGGGGCTTGGGACAATGCTAAAAAAGTGGTTGAAGTGGATCTTAAGGAAAGAGGAACGGACTTGCATGCCGCGACCGTGATTGGAGATACCGTCGGAGATCCTTTCAAAGATACTTGTTCCGTATCCTTAAACCCCATCATTAAATTTACAACGCTCTTTGGATTGCTGGCGGTTGAAATTGCTGTGTCTGCTCAAGGTATTGCGCAGTGGATAGGTGCGGTGTTTTTTGTGATTGGATTGTTTTTTGTGATTCGATCGTTCTATGGCATGCGAATTTCAAGAAATTATTGAGAATGATTAAAATTACATTAAAAAATAGAACTATTCTTGTGTTTTTTTGATTTCCGATTATCCTAAATGAAGCAGTGGAACGTTTATGGAGGTAGGATGAAAAGCCTATTTTTTTATGGCATTTGTATTGTTTTTGGGTTTGCATGTGCGCCCGATGCGCCTTCGCTTCCCACAAAAAAAAGTTTAACAACGCAACTCTCTACAGCGCAAGACCAAGATAGAGATGAGATTCCGGATCAATCTGATAATTGCGTGGATGTGATGAATTTTGGCCAAGAAGACCAAGATGGAGATGGGATTGGAGATGTGTGTGATAGCACCCCAACGCCTTCCAATGACGTAAGTGCACCGACGATTGGTGCTGCTGGGTCCGGTACAAATACAAATTCAAGTGGTTCTACGAGTTCCTCTGCACCCGCGCCAGCTAAGCAAGCTCCCCCTCCTCCCCCACCTGTCCCTGTGACCATCGTGCAACCTCAAGTGACAAACATATCGTGTGGTTGGGAAGGGAAAAAATGGATTTCTCATGGACACGATTATGGCTGTGCTTTTGAAGTTGGGGGATGGTTTATTTGTGACGGAGACCGATTAACCGGCATTGATTGGAAAGAAAATTGTCCGGTGCAAAATATTTTTCAAACATTCCAGCCTGCTGTAAAAGAAGGAGAGGTTTCTTGTACACCGGATGGTGAAATGTTCTTATCCCATGGCATTGATATGGCCTGTGCTTTTGATATTGGAGTTAGCTTTAAGTGTGAGCAAGGAAAACTGAGTTCTGTTACAGAAGTCGATAAAGAGACTTGTACGAGTGCGACGGTACCGCACAGCGTCAATGTTACCTCTAAAAAGGATGTCGTTGTGTGTAGCTGGGAAGGAACCAAATTCTTTTCCTATGGAATGGATAAGCATTGTTATTCTGAAGTGGGGCGTATTTTACGTGTAAAAACGTGGCGGGTACCAATATCTTAATTGATTATCGAGCGATTAAAAAAGATTGTTCTCTTTCCAACAAGGGGTCGAAAGGTTTGTGGGATAAAGTAAAAGGGGCATATGGATATTGATCCCAAAATTGTCACTTTGATCAGATTTTGTACGGTGTTTTTCCAGTCTCAAAAAAGGCGATCTAAAAAAATAGAATCATTTCAATAGGATAAAACAAAACGACAATTGGCATGAAGCTTGCTCTATGAAAGAGAGGAGGCTTTATGAATAGGCGAATTGTTTTATCTTTGATTTTCAGTTTAGGGTTGTTACCGATAGCTCTTTTTGCTCAAGGAGAAACGGAGTTGCTTTATGAGGTCTCTCAATTGGAAGTTGAACCTTTGTCTGCAACGGTAGACTTTCAATGGATTCAAGGGATCCAAAAGATTGAATCACCGCAATGGAAAGCCGAAACCCAATATGGAAAAGTTCATGTGGGGATGCAGTATTTGTTTTCAGATATTACGCGCTTTGCACTCGATGTTCCGTTTGGACTTTTATATTCCATGGCGGATTATTCTGGGGTCAACGGAAAAAAAATGTCTACGGCTTATTGGATCTTAGATCGTATTCGTGGTCGGGTGGATGCTACGGTGTTCCCAGAAACAACTCTCGGAGAAATTTCATGGAATGCCCAGGTTTTTATTCCTTCGATGATGGGTAACTTTTCACGTGAACAACAGTTTTATAATCATTGGGCGATCGGAGCAGGATTACAAAATCTCTATTGGCACCCAAGCGTTCCTTTGTTTGTCAGAGGAGCACTTTCTTATCTTTATAAAGCTGAATCCAGCTACCAAAATGAATCCAGAACATATGGCGATGAAGTTTCGGGGTCATTGGGGGTTGGCTACAGCGTTCATTCCCAAATTCATCCGATGGTAAGTTTTCAAGCTTCTTATGTAAATCCATTGGAACAAAAAATGCCGAATGCTTCCTATACGACAGAAAAAGGGGCTTATGCTTTTCATGTGGTTCCCGTTTTATCCATCCCCATCACTTATAATTTAACGGTGCATGGTATTTCGAGAGTACTGGTTTATCGTTCCAAGATTTCTAAAATGGCAACGACGAGTTCCTTGTGGGGTAATTTTGAAGATGAGGGGACACTCTCGGTGATGCTGGGCGTTCGTCTAGGTCTTTTCTGAAAATTGAATAACTTCAAATGATTCAAGCAATGCTTGTGGATTTAAATAACTGTGAGGCGGCAGGATGGCTTTTTGGCATAGGAGTTCAAAAACTTTTCGTTCGTCGTGACGAAGGGCTTCCACCTCTTTCGGCCATAAAACACCTCGATTGTTTTTAAAAGTGATACACAGGCCCTGTTGGGTCCCTATACGGGTTAGCTCGGGTTTAGAGAGTTTTTTAAAATGAATGAAGATGGCAATGGTGAGTGTAATTCTAGAAAGCTCTCCCGACTGGAGAGGAAGTTGTTTGGGATCGCCTGTGGCGGCTTGAATGACCAGCTCTTGAAGTGTGGGCCATAAGGGTGCTTTTTGATGGGTGGTTGCCTGACCGCGAATTTCTTTGCCATCCCAAAGACAGACATCCAAAAGAACGGGTTTATTTTTTTCGGTAATGTCACAATCGCATTCCAGAATTTTTCTGGTTTTAAGATAATAGACCAGCGTTTTTCGGCACAGTACGAGGAGTTTTGTTCCTTCTTCTAAAGAGATCATGAAACAAAGTTAGCAGCCGATGACTTTTTTGTCATCCTATCTGTTCGTCTTGGCAATGGTTTTGCACAGGCCTTGAGAGGTGAACCCATATAAGAAAATTGGATTGGGGATTCTTTTACTTTTGGGCCTTTTCCGAGGGATCTTTTGGCAGTTTGAACCCCCAAATCATTATTTTTTTCATCAAGTGAAGATTTGTGGGGTGGTCAGATTTCCGTCCGATCGGATCTTGGAATGTCTTTCTATCGGTGGAAAAAATGTTTCTGGAAAATTAAAGGTTCAGATTCAAAAGACGATTCCAACGCTTTCTGTGGGGGACGAACTGTGTACAGAGGGCACGATTCAACCCATTCGAAATTTTGGCGTGCCTGGCGAATTTGATCAAGAAAAATATTGGCACACGAGAGGCGTCTGGGGCAAACTTCGAGTGAAGCATTTTTCGATTCAACCCAACGTTAAACGTTTTTGGATTGCTTCACAACGTCACAAATTTTCTTTGTTTCTAAATCGATCTGCCGAAGCCCCCCTCTTGAAAGCATTGGTATTGGGGATGACATCAGACCTAACGCCAGAAACAAAAAAAATGTTTATTCACGCAGGGCTTTATCATGTGCTCGTTATTTCTGGATTTCATGTGAGTCTTTTTTTGGCGTGTATTTTCCAAAGCGTGGTTTGGCTATTATTACGTTGGGACCGATTGCTGCTGGCCATACACGTTCAAAAAGTGGCGATGGTTTTATCGTTTGCATTGCTTGGTTTTTATATTTTTTTAACAGGAGCCTCTATGCCGATCCTGCGTGCTGCGATCATGGCCTTTTTCGGTGTTTGTTCCCAGTGGTGTGGGCAGTCTTACTTTTCGGGGTATGCGTGGCTTTGGAGTGCGGCCTTCATTTTAAATGGCGCTCCAGCAAGTCTTACAGATCCTTCTTTTCAATTATCCTGGGTTGCCTATGGGGGTGTTGTGGCTGGACTTCAAATTGCACGGAATCGTCATTGGGCGATACAAGCGATTTCTTCAACTCTGGGGGCCATGCTGATGACGGGGCCTATCTTGGCCGTTCATTTTCATCAAGGATCGTGGACATCGTGGGTGTCTAATTTGGCGTGTTTACCTCTGGTGAGCTTTGTCATCATGCCTTTGTGTTTTGGGATTTTATTTTTATATTTTTTTTATTCCCCTTTGGCAGGGCTTCTTATTTTAGGTCTGGATCCCATCTTGCAGGGGTGGGTGTGGCTAGCACAGTTTTTTTCAAAAATGCCCTATGCCTTTATGTATGTGTATGAGCCTCATTTTACTCAGGTTGTTCTGTGGTATGGTTTTTTGGGGTTAAGTTTTTATTTCTGGATCAAAAAACAGCGGTTCATGGCTGGAGGATTTTTTTGCTTTTTCATTCTTTTCATGGTGCTTTCGGTTCAAATTCGTCTTTTGATCAAGAACCATTTTTCACCTTTCAGGGTTACGTTTTTAAGTGTCGGGCAGGGGGATAGCTCTGTCATTGAATTGCCTCATGGAAAAACAATGTTGATCGATACCGGGGGGTTATGGGGATTGGATGTTGGGGAGAGGCTGCTGGTTCCCTATTTTATGCATCGCCTCATTGGGAGGATAGATGTTTTGGTTTTATCGCATGGGGATTTTGATCACATTCAGGGGGCTCTGTTTTTATTGAAAACCCTCCCTGTCGGTGAAATTTGGCTCAGTCAAGACTTGCTTTCTTCAAAGACGGGCATGGGGATTATAGAGCTGGCAGAAAAACAGCATGTTCCTATTTATTTCCCCGAAGGATCCTTTCAATTTTCAAATACCCAGTTTGATATTCTAAATCCAAAGCATTCTTTCCAGGGAGGTTCTAGAAACAATCAATCGCTGGTGATCAGAATGAGGCACCAAGATCTATCCATTTTATTTACCGGTGATATTGAAACTGCTGTGGAAAATGAACTTCGGGATGGCGCACTTCAAAGTACGATTTTAAAAGTACCCCATCATGGTTCGAAAACATCCAGCAGTTTACTCTTTTTAAAAAAGGTCAAACCAAAACTGGCCGTTATCAGTGCTGGTTTTCATAACCTCTACCATCATCCTCATCGCGCAGTTTTGAAACGATACCAAGCATTAGGAATACCGATTTGGAGAACCGATCTTCAGGGGACACTAACACTCGATGCGATGTTTTTTTAACACCCGAATGCGATGTTTTTTTAAACAGCTGTCAAAAAAATCTTCGATGATTAAAAACAGATGAGAATTCTAAGTAATGATTTTGGTTCATGTTTTTTAATTTTCAACGGTGGCATGCCATTTGCTTATTAAAAAGGGAGAAGGGTATTGTGGCGCATCATTTGCGCCTGATAGAGGAGGTTGAAAATGAAGGTGTCGTTCACCACATGTGTAGGGATTGTTCTTTTGACTTTAATAGGGTGTTCATCTGGAGATAAATCTAGCACGCCAACAACATCTTCTGTTTCTTTGGTTCCTCCAACGACCCAGAGTGGGGGGGGTGCCCCTAACCCGTCATCGGGTCCCACCAGTCCTGTGACCGATGCCGATGATGATGTGGTTTCCATTCCAGGAATTCCTCACGCCAGTTATTTTGATTTGGTTGATGCAAAAGCCGGTGAATTGGCTCTCATTCAAAATCTGGGGACTTCTTCTCAGTGGACTGAAATTTATTTTGTGAAATGGGATGGTTCGAAATTTAATTGGCGAGGACGTTTTGTGAGTGCACTCCATACACATGCCAATGAATTTGAATATGCGTTTGCAGATTACAATGGCGATGGCTTTTATGATTTATATTGTCTTAAAACTAAAAATACCAATACGAATTCATTGGAAGTTCATATTTTAGATGGCCGCAGTGGGTATTCCAGATTTCTTTTGCACACGGGCACACCCATTCCTTTATCTTCTGGGCACATCGCAATTGAAGTTGGGGATACCAACCGTGATTATGTGCAAGATATCATTGTCATGCGCGATGATCCCGCGCGACAACCCCGCGTAGAAGTTGAACATCTGAGTGGAGCAACTACCTTTCAAACACAACAGTACTTTCGACGAACGATTTTAAGTACGAATGTTGGGGACAACTACCAATTGCTTCACAGCGGAGATATTAATTATGATTGGGTGACTGATTTGTTTGCCATTAAGAAGAATAATACTGCAAGTGGAAACGTGGAAGCCCATGTGTTAAGTGGCGCACACAATTATGAAGCTTGGATTCTGAATAAACGACTCCCCAAAGCCATGACCGCAGATGATACGCAAGATTACGTTCTGATTGATTTTGATGGCGACCGTGTTCAAGACTTGGTTGTTTTAAATAAAAGCGCAGGTGGGTTAACGATCGATGTCATCAGCGGTGCCTCGGGCCTCGCGTCTTTTATAATCAAAGATGTTGCTTTTCAACCCTCTTTGTAGAACAGCAAACGTCATTAAAAGGATGTTTTAAAAGAAAAAACTTCTGTCTTGCTTTTCTTTCCAGATCGGTCTTCTAAATAAATCTTATAGTAGTATCGAGTGTTTTCTTTTAAGGAAGAAAGTTCGACTTTATGGTTCTCAATCCATTCAGAAGAGATGATTTTTTTTTCTTGGAAAGAGGGCATGGGGACTTTTCCCCACATCAAATGACTTTTACAAGGTCGATTGGTTTTAAATTCGATCTGGGTAGCATTCGTTTTGAGAAGGGCAATGACAGGGCCTTCTACGATGGAAAGTTCTGCTTCTTTGCCTTTTGAAGATGGGGTTAGAAAGGAAGCGTAGTTTGATTTTGCCCATTGTCCCCCCATGTCTTTGGATCGAACTTGATAAAAATAACGTTCTCCCGGGAGGAGCTTTTCCAATAAAACAATATGAATCGTGGTTTCCACTTCATCTTGATCAGTTTTGGGGGAAGCATTTTTAAGTCCATACTGAACAAGACTCGTGGCAGGCTGATTGGTTTTCCAAGTAATGGTCGCTTGTGTTGGTGATAACGTGGAAGCGTGTGGGAGGGTGGTGATTTTTAATTGGGGTTTGATTGGATTTGGCAATGGCTCTGTGTGGAAGGTGTACAATGAACTTTGAGTCTTTTTTTTATTTACATCAAAAGAAACAATTTTAAAATAATAAAGGGTGTCTGGCAGAAGGTGGCCAAGGTGTAAGCGATGATGGTGAGTTGTTTTTTCTTCTTTCTCAATTTGTTCTAATTTTTGAGACTTTCCATATTCAATGTGACTTGTGGTCAGTTGATCGGTTTCCCATTCAATCGAGGCGTGTGTGGATCTCAGGTTAACCACGGCGGGTTCTTGTACTTTTGCCTGCGCAAGGCTGCTCGTGGAAAATAAAATCAATAGGAAGTACGTACCGATGAAAGCGATCGAAAGTTTAAAAGGCATGAAAATTCCTGGTAAGTCCTAAGTGAACACCTATATTTTCACTGTTTTGAATGACCCCCGTGCTGACAGCACCAAAAAACTTCCAAGTTTTTAAAGGCTGATAGGCTATTTCTAGATTCAATAAAGATTGGTTAATGGGGCTACGCGTTTTTTCATATTGGCCAGCAAATTCACTGGTCATGGTCCAGCGGTTTGAGAAAGGATATTCAATTGCAAAACGATAGCCTAGCGCATCGCGTTGCCCTCCATCGGCTCGATCAAAGAGCAGAAGGCCTATATTGGAGAGGATATGGAAATGACCCATTTGTTTTCCCAAAATGCCCCACAGGTAGATATCCATTAAATCTGTTCCAGCTCGATCTTCATCGGAAGCATTGGGAAGTTTGGTCCCCAAACGTGCGGCGATGGAAGGGAGCAGCCCTTCTTGAAAAATTTGAAAACGAGTGAAAAAACTGACGTCGGAGACGTCTTGATAAACTTCTTGGCGGGTTTGGGTGACATGGAAAATATCCCAATGGAGTTCAAAATCAGCCAAGGGACCTAATCCCAACAATAGGTTGAGCGATGGTGCATCCCACAAATGAGTTGCAGGGGTTTTTTGATCGAACCCCATGGCTTCATGTAGATAGGAACCTTGTAGGGTGAGATTAAACTGTCCGTAAGGTAAAATGGCATCAGACGATGTTTTTAAAGAGGAAGCCCAGAGTGGAAGTTGGATAACTTCCGCCAATACCATGGTCAAGCTGATAAAGCAGAGTTTTTGAAGCCGGTTCATATAATGATAGGTGTATTATGGATAATGTTATTTTTTGATGCAAATCTTTTTTGGTTTATGAAATAATTACTTGGTGATTCGGAAAAAAGATGCATTAGAGTATCATGAGTCCGGTCGAAGGGGAAAGATCGAAGTTGTTCCTACCAAGCCGTGTGAAACACAGCGTGATTTATCTTTAGCGTATACGCCAGGGGTTGCAGAGGCTTGCCGGGCCATTCAAAAAAATAAAGATTTGGCCTATCGGTATACGATCAAAGGCAATTTGGTTGCTGTGATTACAAATGGAACCGCTGTTTTAGGGCTGGGCGCTTTAGGTCCTTTGCCAGCAAAACCTGTGATGGAAGGCAAAGCCATTTTATTTAAAAAATTTGCGGATATTGATGTTTTTGATTTGGAGCTCAGTACCACAGATCCAGAT
>JACQJD010000005.1 GCA_016198185.1 Deltaproteobacteria bacterium | reverse complement strand
TCCCCAACCCATTGTCTGGGTGGGTGTTTAAGGTTTTGATAGTGGCTAGTTTATAGGCAGGATTTTGGAATTTCAGAGGGCGACCGGGTCGAAAATATCTCAATTATTTTAGATATTTACAGAAATGGGTGTAGAAGTGGATGCGGTTTGCATGATAGCAGCCTGTCATTCTGAGGCCCGCACAGGGCCCCTGTCATTCTTGTAAAGGTTACGTAATTCGTTGACAAAATCTTTGAATGAAAGAGGTTTTGAATTCGGAGGAGTAATATATGAGAAGAACGACAGAGGATCGAACTTTAGAGCGAAACTATCAGCAAAAGTGGCAATTTTTAATAAGTGAGTATGAGCTGATTAAAAAGAAACAACACGTACGATATCGTTTCATTTCCGATTTTTACAAGCACCATCAACTGAGCAGGCAAACATTTAATAAGTACTATCACAGATATTTAGCCAGCCATGAAATAGGGGATTTTTTACCTAGAAAACGAGGGCCAAAGGCTCGAGGGATCTCCAACGAGATTCCTCGCGCTTTGCGCTCGGAATGACAGTTCGGCAACAGCCTCCAAAGCCGAGGGATCTCTGTCGTCGATGTCACATCAAATTGTCATTCCGAGCCCGAAGGGCGAAGCATCTCAGTATTTACCATATTGAAGTCGATGTTTGGGGAGCAGACTAAAACGGGTTATAATCAATGTTTTTAAAGGTTCTTACTAACCACTTGGTAAAAATCATTTAGTTGTTCATTTTTTTTGATTCTTGAGAAATAGTACAGATTCCACTTGAAATAATAACGAATTCGTTATATATTAATACTTATGGATGTGGTTATCTTAAAGCAGGCTAAGAGAGAGTTAGAAGATGCACCAAAAGACATTATTACCGATGTCTTTGCTTTATTTGATGATTTGATGGCAGGGAAGAATCTTGGGATGCCGATTTCAAGACCCCTTCCATCGATAGCAAAAGGACTCCATGAGCTGAGGTTATCAGGACGGCAGGGTGAATATCGGGTATTTTACGTTATCAAGGTTGGGGATGCTATTTACGTTTTGCATGCTACCGAAAAGAAGAAACAAAAAATTGATCGAAGAACAGAAGAACTTTTAAAAACAAGAATAAGGAGTATTGGATTATGAAAACAAAAATAGAACGATATAAGACAGCTAAAGAATTTGGTACGGCTTTAGGACTATCTGATGTGGAAATGGAACTCATTCATCAAAAAAAGAAACTCATCGAAAAATTAAAAGAAGTTCGCATTAAACGTAAGCTTTCCCAACAAAAACTTGCAGAACTGGTTGGAAGTAAACAGCCCGCAATTGCTAGAATGGAATCAGGACAAATCAGTGAAGTGAGTTTGGATTTTTTAGTCAAGGTTGCTCTTATTCTAGGGGTCATTGTTTCAATGCGTCCTTTAAAAAAAGCTGCTTAAAATTAGACTTATTTTGGAGCAACTAACATGCCTTCAAGTTTATCTACACAATATAAAAAACAGTATAAGTGGCGAGACTGGGCTACAGTATTTAAACTGGTGCCACCTCTGAACAAATGTACCGTCTTGGATTTGGGTTGTGGTATTGGCGATCAAACAGCTCTCTTGTCGCAGCGAGGAGCAAGTGTAATTGGAATTGACCAAGATAGCGAACTTCTTGAGCAAGCACGGAAGAAAAATATTTTAAATTCAAGATTTATTGAGGCTAATATTGCAGATTTATCAAAATTAGGCCTTCCTAAAATTGATGGCATTTGGTGTAGCTTTACTGCGGCTTATTTTCCCAATATTGGACAACCACTCAAAAGTTGGCTTAAACATTTAAAACCTGGAGGATGGTTAGCGATTACCGAAATGAGCGGGTTATTAAACCATTCTCCCTTATCTATACAGACACAATCTGCTATTCAGGGTTTTTATCAACTCTTATTTGATAAAAATTTATACGATTTTAATATGGGAGAAAATATTGAAAAAACCATAAACTCACTCTCCTTAAAATTAGAGCAGAAAGTTTTGTTAAAAGATAAAGAGTTGTCACAAGATGGAAAACTCTCTAAAGATGTAATAGCAGCCTGGGAAAACAGACTTGAGAGAATGAAAGGCTTACAAAACTATTTAGGTGATAAATTTAATGAATTTAAAGAGGAGTTCATAGCTTGTTTAAATCGGAAAGATCATATCTCTAGCTGTTTTGTCTATTTTTATCTTATAAAGTGTCGATAACCGTTCTTTCTGGAATGAAAACGATGAAATATTCATTGCTGTAAACCGGGGGACTTCCTCGCACCTTCGGTGCTCGAAGTGAAATGTGCCTTAGGCACATTTCATCCTGAACTTATTTTGGGAGTACATTCCCAGAGCGTAAATAATGGAGTTCCCAGCTCTAAAAGCATTCTAGCCATCCTTGATCTTCGACCTGAGAGGGATACCAAATTTCTTTAATGATGCATAGACGTAACAGTCACTATGTCCCGTCATTTTTGAAATTTGAGAGACAGAAAGCCCTTCAATAACATATTTTTGGGTCAAATACTGCTTGTTTTCTAAAATAGGCTTTGAGAAAAACACAATCGTGTCATGGACTTTCCCCAGTTCGGGTATTGATTGGCCCGTGGCATTTTTGGGTCAAACTTTGAGAGCCTCTACTTTTCAAACCAGTGGATTACCTGCCTTGTTCCTGGACTTAAATTAGAATTCAATGGTTACGACTAAGAACTATTGATAAACGCACAAATAATTCCGCATCTTTTGGCCCCTCTATTGAAAGGGGCGGGCAGCGGCCAAAATCAAATAATGAATCACTTAATGAAATTGAATGTCCAAAATATCGGTCGCCTCAACTTCAATTTCGCGCTGGTCTTGGGAAAGCCGAAGCTTTACTTTTCCACGAA
This sequence comes from Deltaproteobacteria bacterium, assembly GCA_016198185.1. GTDB lineage: Bacteria > Bdellovibrionota > JACOXK01 > 2-02-FULL-40-11 > 2-02-FULL-40-11 > JACQJD01. The sequence continues at coordinate 29,292 of JACQJD010000005.1, read as the reverse complement.
GTTTGTCGGCAGAAAGTCGAACGTAGTGATCGTACAAATTGCCCCGGTGAAATTTTCCACTTTTATCAATCACCACAATTTCTTTTTGGGCCGTAATGGCTTTTTCAATATTCTCTAAAAGTTTAAAAATGGTTTTCATCGGCTTCTACTTTCTTTGGGCTTGGGGGCGGTGTTTCATTTTTTGGAATCATCAAGCATGCTTTCGCATCACACGCTTCTTCAATCATCGGCAAAGGAACTTTTGCTTTGAGCTGGCCTTCGACCCGCACATAGGTTGGCCGAGCCATTTGAGGAAGAAATCCATCATCGATCCAAGAAGGATCGCCTACCATATAATAAAACAAATGATATTGCACCAAAGCCCTTTCTTGAAGTTCCACCGGAAGCGTTTCAATAGATTGTTGAACCACCTTGCAAAGCGTCTTTAGCTCATCTTCTTGAGCCAAAACGGGTGAACTAAAAAACTTTTGCTTTTCAATGGTTGTGCTCAGCCAAGGATCCAAATCATCTAACTCATTGCTCCACACCCCACAGGTGACTTTAAAAGCATACGTGGCCTGAGACACCCTTTCTACTTTAAACTCTCCTATCGTAAGTACTGTTTCCAATAAATCCTGTTTAATCTTCTCAACATCCTCAGCCTTCACTTTAAAGAGAATGGGAATGATTGAAAATTGCGTTCGAAATTCATCTAGAAATTCCATGGCCGTCATGATCTCTAATTCATCCGTCATAGGATTTAATTCAGAAAACGTTGACTCAACTTTAGAAAGCCAGGCATTCATCGTACTGGATACTTCTAGAACGGCTGAATTAAAATTTTTACGAAACTCTTCTTCCGCTTTGGCAAGCTCTTGCTGGGGAGCATGCATCGAATATTCATTGTGAAACTCTGCACGATATCCCACCAATACATACGTTTTTTCCGCCTCCTCTTGCGCCAAAGCAAGGAGAGGCAAAAAACAAAAAAAGAAAGCACTGAGTACAAAAGGTATATATTTACGCAACATAAATAAGAAAGAAAACCTTATATAGCGCGACTTATTTATTTTGGCAACTGAAGTTTAAAACTATGCTATAGTCCCACGTGATGATCGTCACATGCCCAACCTGTAAAAAGAAAGTGGAATGGGAAAAAAGTTCTTTTCGGCCTTTCTGCTCCGAACGATGCCGACTTTTAGATTTGGGAGACTGGGCCAACGAAAAATTCCGAATTCCCGGAGAAAAAGTAGATCCAGAAAATTTGCCGAAAGATAACGAAACCCCAGACACAACCAAGAAAAATAAAGATTAACAGGCTGTTGATTTTTTTTTTCTAATTCTGGTTCCGTTGCAGGGCGATGGCCCATAACTTGATTCCACACCATCTCCGTTTCCATATACAAATAGACAGGAACACTCAGGTGATTTTGTTTGCAAGCTGCCGCAGCTTCTCAGCCATGGGGTGGGTCACATGCGCTTTGAGCTGAATTGTTTTTTCAGAATACTTCACCTCAGCCACCACACCACACGCATGAATCAGAGCGAGGGTCTTTTGATCCGTAATCGGAATAGAAAGGTCTATCCATTCATAAAAATGATCGGTCATTTTTTCAAGTTCTTTCAAAAGCGTATCCAATCCAGAATGGTTCAAGGCTGAAATCGTGCAAGAAGGCTGCAACCGACCTTGACGAATAAACACATGGCGCAAGTCTTTGACACAATCTTCTTTATTATACACATAAAGCATGGGTTTTTGATCCACCCCCAACTGCGTCAAAACGTTCATCACCTCCTTCACACGCTCCGAAAGATAAGGATCAGAGGCATCCATCACATGCACCAAAACATCGCTTTCTTCGAGTTCTTCCAAAGTCGCACGGAATGCATCAATCAATTCAACCGGCAATTTTTTGATAAACCCAACCGTATCCGTCAGCAAAATATCATGCCCGCTCGGCAATCGAAGGCGTCGGGTGGTGGGGTCCAACGTGGCAAACAATTTATTTTCTGCAAAAACCTGTGCGTGGGTCAGTGCATTTAAGAGCGTCGATTTTCCAGTATTGGTATACCCCACGAGCGTTACCACGGGCATGGGAATGGCTTTCCGTTTTCGTCGGTGGAGCTCTCTGGATTGTTGAATGCTTTGAATTTCATCTTTGAGTTTTGAAATACGATCTCTCATCCTTCGACGATCGGTCTCCAGTTTGGTTTCGCCAGGCCCCCGCGTTCCAATCCCAGCACCCAAGCGAGACATGAGATGCCCCTGCCCTTTGAGTCTTGGATATAAATATTCGAGCGCTGCCAATTCCACTTGCAGCTTACCTTCTTTGCTTTTGGCACGCTGGGAAAAGATATCTAAGATCAGACCTGTGCGATCTAAAACTTTGACCTCCAACACTTCCGCCAAATGGTTTTGCTGAGCCGGTGTTAATTCTTCATCTAAAATCACAAGATCCGCGCCACAGGTGAACACCTGGTCTTTCATTTCTTGGACCTTGCCTGTTCCAATAAAAAACCGCGGATGAATGGATTTCAAATGCTGGAAAGCTTCACCAACCACTTGGGCCCCTGCCGTTCGGGTTAGCTCTTTGAGCTCATGAAAAGAGTCTTCGGCCTGCCAACGCACTTGGCCAGGACGCCAAATCCCCACCAAGAAAGCATGTTCTAATTCAGACAGCTTTCTTTTGGAGCGCTGGGTTGTCGTCGATAAAATCAACGAATCGGCTTTTTTCAAGTTTGTATTTTTGCTGCTGGTGCTCATGGATAAAAATTTCAACCAATGTAGCATCAAATTGAGTCCCTGCACAACGCTCAAGTTCTTGGTAGGCAACTTCAAAAGACAAAGCTTTTCGATAGGGGCGATCGGAGGTCATGGCATCAAAGGCATCCACAATAAAAACCGCACGTGTTAACGGGGAAATCGCCTCCCCCTTTAATCCTTCAGGATACCCCAAGCCATCGATACGCTCATGGTGATGCTTTACAATCGGAACAACGTCTTTTAACCACTGACAGTGGCCAATGACTTGGGCACTCATCACAGGATGTTTTTTCATCCATTCAAATTCTTGTTCCGTCAGCGCTCCCTCTTTTTTTAAAATATGGTCTGGAACGCCAATTTTACCCAAATCATGTAACAAAGCTCCCAATTCTAAAGACACCATCTCCGTCGAAGAAACATTCAAATTTCGGCCCATCATCAATGCATATTCCGAAACACGGACCGAATGAAAAAAAGTATACGGATCTTTTAATTTCAAAGCTTCCATGAGCACACGAATCCATTGTCGCGTCTTGTCATCGAGGAGGGGGCCGGCATTTTTCAGGCTCACCACACGCATGTTAGAGATCGCTTTCAATCATTTTTTTAACACTGGCCCGCAAACGCTGCACCGCCTGCGAATGAATTTGAGATATTCTGGATTCCGTGACATCCAAAACACTTCCAATTTCTTTTAAGTTCATGTCTTCATAATAATACAATGCCAGCACCATCCGCTCACTTTCGGCAAGCATCTCCAAAGCGTGACGGACGAGGGCCTGTAAATCTTTGAGTGTCATTTGAAAATGAGGATTGTTGGCGCGCATATCCTCTAAAAACCCCAAAATACCATTGCGATCGCGGTAAGGAAATTGACTCAAATCCTCTAAACTCACCACAGAGGTAGATTTCACACAAGACAACAATTCATGAAAATCATCGAGATTCATCTTGAGAGATTTGGCCACTTCAAGTTTGGTCACCTTTCGGCCATGTTTTTGTTCGAGCCTACGATAGGCTTTTTCCAAAATCTTCGATTTTTCCCGAACGGACCTTGGCACCCAATCTTGGGCTCTCAATTCATCTAAAATGGACCCTCGAATTCGAAATTCCGCGTATGTTTTAAATTGATTGTCTCTGGTGGGGTCATATTTATCGATGGCATCCATGAGGCCGATCACCCCAGAACTGATTAAATCATCCAGATCTACATTGGGGGGAAGCTTGGAAGCAATTCTTTGCGCAATAAAACGAATCAGCGGAGTATATTCTATAATAATGTCTTGCTTGTCTTGTCGGGAAAGCGACTTTGGATCCTTCTTCAAATTTGCAAGTGCCTGGCTCATACGTTCCTCCTTTGGGTCCTGCATTCTCTTTCCAACCTACACGGGAGAACAAAAAAATAAGAAATTTCAATAACTTAAGTATTTTTCACAACAAAACCTTATGTTCACCAACCGGAGATTTTCTCCCCTCACCCAACGTTTCGACGTTTCATAGCCTCAACTAAAGTTGATATTCAATAGATAACGCACCATCTTTTTCACTTTAAGGGGCTTCCAACGTGAGGCAAGAAAACTTACTTAAATTATACTATGGCGCTTTTAGGCGCGTCAAGAGGACCATCGAAGCCCGCAACATAATCTTAAAGTTACTTCCAACGCCCAAATCGCTGTCTACCTTAATCGCCCCACCCAATTGGCGGATAATTTGATAACTCACCGAAAGCCCCATCCCGGGGTGCTCAATTTTATTCTTGGTTGTAAAAAAAGGATCAAAAATCTGTGATAAGTGCTCCTTCGAAATACCCTTTCCATTGTCTTGAATATCCACCACCACTTGGCCAGAGGAAGCTTGCGAATAAATTCGAATTTCTATTTTTCCGGTCATCGGTTTGGGTATCTTTTTCTCGAGAATGGCCTGAATTGAATTTTGAAAAATATTTAAAAAGACTTGGACCAATTGATTAAAATCACCATGGACTTTTGGCACCGGTTCATAGGTCTTTTGAATATCGATGGCATAATGCTTCAGATTGAGCATGGCCAATGACAGTGCTTTTTCAACCACTTCTTCAATGGCCAACGAATGCTGATCCTCTTTTTGAGAAACCCTCGAAAAAACAAGTAAATTTTCAACAATATTTTTTGCTTTTACAGCGGCTCTTTCGATTTCTTTTATATCTTCGGCAATCGCATCGGTTGGAGATACCTCCGACAATAAGATTTGACTAAAAGCCAAGATCCCCCCTAAGGGATTATTGATTTCATGGGCAACACTCCCAGCCAGAATACCCATTTCAGCCATTTTTTCGGCCTCAATCAACTGGTATCGTAACCGGCGTTCTTCTCCTTGATCGCGATAGTATTGCACAACCCCTGTTTCCTCTTGAGACTGGATGGGAAAAGAAGATGTCGCGTAAAAGGTTTCCTGTGCTTTACTTTTGAGTTCGAAATTTTGAGGAATCTCACGAACCAACGCCTGTTTTAAAAGACACCCTTCGCAAGGCTCTGAACGCTTTTGGAAAACCTCGTAACATTTTTTCCCAACCAAGTTCTGAATTTTCATTCCTGAAACAAGACTATAGGAAAGATTGGCACGAATGATCTGATAAGAAGGCCCCACCAAGGCAACTGGGTCTTTAATGGCATCAAAGGTCTTCTGCCATTCTTCTTTACGCTTCACCGATTCTTCAAAAATTTTTATTTTTTCAATGGTGAGCGCAACGGTATCTGCAATTTGTTTCAAAAGACCCGCCTCGTGAATCAATTGTTTCGAAGCCACGTCATCCCGACACAAAAAATACAAATGCCCTACTGTTTTCTTTCGATAAATCAACGGCACCACCACTTTTTGCACATGCATGTGTTTGAGTTCCGCCAACATTTCTTTGGAAGCTCCCAAAACCAAACGAACCGAAACAATGGGCAGAAGCTCTTTGAGCATGTGATTGAGCCGCAACTCTAAATCCTCACGGGTCACACTGGCATTCATTTCCGAAAGCAGCGTATTGACCGATTGCAAGTATTGCTGCGTTTTATTCAATTCTGTTTGAATGTGATTTAATTTTTCGGAACGTATTTTAATTTGTCGCTCTAATGTTTCCGTCACTTTTTCTAATTTTTTATTTTGATTCCTTAAATTGTGTAAAAGCGTGGTGTGCTTTGACACCAATTGAAAATGAGAAACCGCTTGATGAAGGGCTTCTTCCAAATGATGCAAATCTTTTGCGGTTTTCACAAATCGAAAAACTTCCGCACGATTGATGGCTTGTTGAACGTGATCAATATCCAAGGTTTCCATGACATAAATCCGAACCCACTCTGGGTGATCTTCTTTGGATCGTTCCAAATCAGAGAGATTGTCAGATACAATCACACCAATATTTTTTTTCTGAGCCATCCCCTGAGTTCGCCAAGCGGGGCTGGTAAACATAGGCAGGGCCATTTCTCTTTTGAGTTCTTGTGCAATGCGCTGAAAGTGACCTACGAACAAAATACCGGTATCGTTCATTGTCACACCCTTTCTGATTCAGGGTAAAGCTGGAATTCGTTTAAAAACGGAAGTTAAGAACAGTATGAAATGGGATCCCTAAAATGTCAAATCTTTGGCTGGAAAAGAAATCGCCGCTAACATAGCTTCCAGAGATGATTTCCATGCCACATCGGGTGCAATTTTTTCGGGCAATTCAAAGGTAATGACCGCAATCTTTCGCTCTCTGCCAGCATATTCTCCCAAAGACCCAGGCGTAGGATAGCCAATGTGATCTGTAACCGGATAATTATTTTTTTGGGCCATGGCATACGCCAATCGTTTTGCCGGCCCATCGTAATTCATCTGGTGGGGGATCAGGCTATGCACAGAAACAATAATTTCCGGAGGATAGGCTTGAATCAGCCCCAATAGGATCGAAATTTCAGGCTCAGATCCAGGTCTTTCGCCAGGGAAGTATCGCATCTCTTTACATTCTTTTGACCAATTTTTCGTCGGAAAGTTTCGATTTAAATCTACCCCATGAGCATTCATGCGTTGATTCATGGCAGATCCATCTGGATTGCAATTTGGAAAAACCAATATCGAACGTAGAAATTTTTTTTGTGTGTTTTTTTCTAAATATTTTTTGAGATTGCAAACCAAATCCACACTTTCAGGTTCATCGCCATGCACGCCCCCATAGAAATGAATAAACGGGGGCTTCGTCCCAACCAAAAAAACTTCCAAAGGTCTGCCTTGAACCGATTGACCTACTTGAAGAACTTCCATCGCACGCCTCCACCGGTTATGCCGGAAATAACATCCACCCCCAGATCCTTCCATTCAAAGCTGCGATAGGGAAGGATCGCTTGATGAAGTTCATCGCTCAACCCATATAAAAGACAAAATAAGAACGTCGCTGTGAAAGAAGGATAAACTCTATAAAATAAAAATCCCAAAACACCATACACAATAAAATGATACAAAATATCGATCCCCTGAAATGTTTCGGCCTCTGTCAGGGGCTGGGGAACCGGCCGATGAGAGAGATAAAAAATAAGAACGCACCACAAAATGAAAGGCACCCATTTAAACATTTTCTTTTTCCAAGATATCTTTGGCGATGATAATGCCACACTGCGAAGCTTGAACAATTCCTCTCGAAATTCCCGCACCATCTCCTGCACAATACAAATTTTTCACTTTAGACTCCAAATTTGGTTTTAAGATGGTCCGGCTCGAGTACCATTTGACTTCGGGGCCATAGAGCAAGGTATCGGGGCCACAAATTCCCGGCATGAGCTTATCCAAAAGTTCAAGCATTTCCATCATGGCCCCAAGTTGTGTGTGCGGAAAAGCATACCCTAAATTTCCAGGCGTGGCGTGTTTTAAGGTCGGCTGCAAATTCATTTCCGAAATTCGTTTTTCCGTAGACCGCCTGTTTTGTTTGAGATCCCGCAGCCGCTGGACAATCACCCCTTCGCCGAGCACATTACACAGTTGCGCCACCGATTTTCCATAGGCATAAGGGTCATTGAAAGGTTTTGTGAATTTCGTTGAAACGAGCAATGCAAAATTCGTGTTGGGTGTTTTTAAAGTATCATCATGATAGCTATGCCCATTGACGGTGACCAACGTATCTACCTCTTCTTTCACCACCTCTCCCCCATAGTTGACACAAAAGGTTCTGGCCCTTAAATCTGTTTTGGGCGTTCTGGCCACCAACTTGGGTTCATAGACCACATCACAAATTTCTTTCATCACCCAGTTTGGGACTTCAACGCGAACCCCGACATCCACTTGATTGTTGAGGAGCTCCAACTCTAGTTTTTCAGCCAAACTTCTAAAAAAACGCATCCCCCGACGACCGGGCGCGACCACACAATATTTGGAAGAAACCGTAAATTCTCGTAACCCTCTTAAATCTTTCATGTGGATATCAAATCCATCTGATTTGGGAAGAACCGCCACCACTTCATGATTGAATCGCAAATCAATCCGAGGCTCGATGTCCGCCAACATGTTTTTTAAAATGGTGTAATTGTGATCCGTCCCCAAGTGTCGAATGCGCGCCGAAAGCAGGTGTAATCCACACCGGGCTGCACGCACTTTGATATCTGAAATTTTGACATCGTCATCGCCATACACACGAATGTCGGGATAATCCGAAAATTTCATGAAGGTCTGATCTACGGTTTGCATCAATTGGCCGAACAAATTCATGTCGTGAATATATTCTTGAAGATTGCCGCCATATTCTCGATCGGTGGAAAACACCAATTTGCCATCGGAAAAACTCCCTGCCCCTCCCCAGCCTTCCATGAGGTCACACCCGACTTTCCGATCGCGCTCACTGAGCGTCTTTCCTTTATCAATCAGCAGAACTTTTAAATGCGGATTCTCACCAGTCAAAATAATGGATGTAAAAATACCACTCGCACCCGCACCAATAATCACAACATCAAAATGCTCTGACATACCCAAGAACTCCTTCCAAACAAATAAGCTCACCACACTTTTGCCACCGCTGCAATAAAACTCCAATTTTATTGAATTTCTTTAAAATTTCCTGATATGCTTTTTTTTTCAAATGAATTTTCAACTTAAGGAGGATGGATATGGGATTTAAAAAAGGATGTTGTAAACCGTGCCCCGATACGGCAAGTCTCATTTTGCGGCTTGTCATCGGCAGTACGTTCATCATGCATGGCAGTCAAAAAGTATTGGGGGCTTTTGGCGGACATGGCCTGGAAGGTGTTGCGCAATTTTTAACTCAATTGGGTTTCCCCATGCCGACACTCATGGCTTATCTTTTAGGTTACACTGAGTTTTTAGGTGGCATAGCGCTGGTATTGGGTTTGGGAACCCGCATTTTTGCATTGCTTTTAAGTTTTGCCATGGTGGTCGCAATCTTTTCTGTTCACTGGAAGAATGGATTCTTTGGCAGCCAAGGTGGTTTTGAATATCCCTTTGTCATTTTAGGAGGAACCTTAGCCCTGGCCGCGATGGGATGTCAAAAATGGGGACTGGATTGTTGGATCAAATCCAAGTGTTGCAAAACCGAAGGAGACACGAGCTCCCAAGGGGGCGCTTGTTGTAGTCGGTAAATATCGATTTAATAATCTTCTAACGTCTTGCGTCGTCAGGCCACTGCCAACCTCTCTGTGGCTTGAAAGGCAATGCCGCCACAGAGAGGTTGGCAGTGGCCTGACGACGCTAACCTTCAAAGCGATACCATCCATCGCTCTTTACGCCTATTTCCAGTTGGAAAGTTCATCGTACGTAACTTCTGTAATCAGCTTTCGTTCCTTCAAGTCTTCCAAGCTTTTGCGGAACGACCATTCGGAGGGTGCGTATTTAATGTCAAAAGCATTGGCCACTTTTCGAAAACCAAGTTTTGAAATTTTTTTAAGTTCATACAAAATCGCAGCGGTTTGAAGATAATTTCGGGTAGCGATAATTTGACCATGGTTTAAGAGATCGGCCTTCTTCTTTTTTCCAATTAAATGAATAAAAATTTTTTGAACCACTGGCTGAGCGCTTTTCTTTTCTTGAAGCACTTTGACCCATTGTAAAATATCTGAAATTTCACGGGGCTTGGCCTCTTCTTGCTTTAAAATGGATTTAAGAGCTTTTTCTGTGGTTGTGCCATTCAAAATATTGGCATACAAAACATAGACCTTGTCGTCTTGTTCAAAGTCATCTCCAAACAAAATCTCTTGGCTTGTGGGAGGCATCGTCAAACGATGCGACAACAAACAAATCAACTTATAAACAAAATTATTTTTCAAAGGAAAATGTTTATATTTCTTCCAAAACCAACGATAGTCTTTGAGAATCAGGCCATCGTGTTGAATTCCATCCAGTAAAAATTTTTGTTCCAACACCCTTCTCAGTTGAACGGGACTTGCGCTGATAAAATAAACAGGATGAATTCCGATTTGAGTTTCCGCTCCTTTTCGAAGTTCAATGATGAGCTCTCTGGCACCTGCGATGGTCACTTTATCCACCGCTTCTTCAAACATAATTTTGAATAAGCCTTTTAAAGATTCAAAGTTCGTATTTAAATAGGTCTTATCCACATCCCAAATATACAGAACACCCTGAAATTCTTTGGACAAGGTCCGATATGAAAAAATTCTCATAAAAGATATTCTGGAATAGGATATTTGGGAATAAGCGTGTGTGTCAAATCTGCATAAGAAGTACGTAAACTTCCTTCTTCAAATTTGATTCGAACTTCCATCAAATATTTGATCTCGTTTTCAACGGTCGCCCCTTCGAATAATATGCGATAAATGGATTCTGTAATGGGCATAAAAATATGAAATTTTTTAGCCATGTGAAAAACAGCTTGAGTACTGTACATCCCTTCCACCACGCCCTGAATTTTTTTCACAGCATCTTCAACTTTTTGACCTTGGGCAATATGTCTCCCCAGCGTTTGATTCCGACTGTGTGGACTAAAACACGTTGCAATTAAGTCCCCCATCCCGGAAAGACCATAAAACGTCTGGAGCTCTCCGCCAAAAAAACAACCATACCGTGACATTTCCATCATGCCTCGGGTGATCAAGAAAGATTTGGCATTGTTTTTAAGACCCATCCCTTCTGCAATTCCACAAGAAATGGCAATGATGTTCTTTAAAGCACCGGCCATTTCGGTTCCGCGGATATCTTTATTTCCATAAACTTTAAAACGAGGTTGATTTAAAACATCTCGCACACGTTCAATCACTTCTTGATAAGGAGAGGCAATCACGGTTCCCGAAGGATCCCCCTGAAGAATATCGGTTGCAATATTGGGCCCAGATAAAACCCCTATTTTTTTACAACAGGTTTCTTCTTTTAAAACTTCGCTCATGGTCTTAACACGCGGCAGTTCCAGTCCTTTGGTGGCCGAAACCAACAATTGATTTCCTTGAATCCACTTTCCAACTTCAAATGCAATGGACCTGAAACTTCTCGAAGGAATAACCATAAAAATAAGATCACAGGTGGTAATGACTTCTTTTATTTCTGTGGTTGCCTGAATATAGCCTGAAAGCAAATACGCCCCGGTATAAGCCTGATTGGTGTGCTGGGCATTGATCTCTTGCACAACTTTGGAATCTCGACACCAAAGTTTCACAGGGTGTTCCGTCGCAGCTATCAACGCTGCCAGAGTGGTCCCCCAAGAACCTCCCCCAATCACACCTACGGGTAATTTCATAACGAGACGTCCTTGAGTTCGTCTTCCAGATTATATCCCACCAATCGATTATGATAGTAATACAACAACAAAAGATCCCCCACAAAAATGCGATCCCCTTCCCGGTACACCGTTCTTCGAGCGTGGTAAGACCCGAAAAACTTGAGCGCTTCGCTCACCAGATCTTGCGTATCTAAGGACTTTAAATATTGACTGTAAACAATCTTACCTTGTTCTGAAAGCGCTCGCACGTGTGAAACAACACGGTCTAGCATTTTGTAGAATGCCATGAGTTCAATAGGTTCATGATACACACGACTTCTCATCAACCGATAAATATCGAAGTCTGGATGACGCAGAGCGATCATTTCGTAAAGGGCAAAGGCCACCAAATTCGTACTCAATACGCGATTATGGCGATGGTAAACATCAATCAAGGTTGTGGCCAATTCTTTCGTATAATTTTGATCGCGATCGAAATCCAGTTTCACTTCCCCCTGAGCCATCACATACTTTGAAATATCAATCTTGCGACCGTGGCGATCCAAAGAGCATCCGGTCTCATCCACACGATTTCCAAAGGGATCCAAGGGGTCTCCAAAATGAATAAAACTTTTCGAATTTAAATTCATATGGTTTTTTAGATACGTATAAACGCGTTGTGGCTTTGAAAATTCATCATTTTCAATAATGTAACGAGATTTCCCCGTGACAGCCAAAAAATCGTGAATGAGCGTTTCGGCTTCAAGGGTCAGATGACAATTGATATTCACGGGAATCACATACAGGTTCGGATTCCTTTTCCCATGTATTAAATTTCGGACATAAGCGGCAAGCGTGGTTCCCAATAACCCAAGCTTCAACCGCTTTTCAATAGCACCCGAACGACTTCGCGTGCCACCTGGAAAAAATAAATTATGAAACCCCATTTCTAAGGAAGAAGTCGCATATTCCTTTAAAACATCTTTGTATAAGGTATGAACGCGTTGACGATCGACTTTATAGGCCCCCAAATGATTCATAAAAAATCCAATAATTTTATTTCGAAATAAATTTAAGCCTGCGCCATACATCGCCGGCGGAAAATCACAATCGTGCAGCGCTGTCCCCAACAAGATAGAATCCAAATTGCTGACATGGGTTGGCACAAAAACCAACGTGCCTCGTTGCAACAAGGCTTTGATGTTGGCAATGTTTCCAGAAATGATCAAATTTTCATTGATCAGTGTGCTTCTTAAGGAAATGAGCTTTTGAAATGAAAAAGGATTGAGCAAAAAGTTTAAAAAAGGAGGGACCACTTTCGTTGCCAGCGTATGCACCCAAGGACTAAAATTTCCAACAATTTGATGGGCATAATGATCAATCGATTGCTCCAGTAAGCGGTGGCGAACTTCCCGAGGCGCTACCACATACTGCTGTTGATACTGCTCCCAAAAATCCAGCCGGGGGGAGCGCCACCAAGAATGCCGCATTTTTTCAAGGCGCTTTTTTTCCCAATAGATCATTTCCTCTAAAACTTCTTCTCTTATATTTTCTGGGGTGTTTTGATACGCGAGCTGAACATGCGAAATAACACGCTCGAGCAACTCTTTCTTCGCAGCAGCGTTAAATTTAAATAAACTCATATCGTCCTTCTTCATACCGGGTTTCAGAGGGAGTGCAAGAATGATTTGATTTCAATTTCGAACATGCCTCTTGACGAATCTTTAGAATAGATTGGCGAGATTGCTTCAAGCCCAAATCCCGATACGGTATTTTTTCTGTTGAACGAACGAGTTTTTCCAGCATGTGGGGTGACAATCCCCCCTCTTTTTCAAGCGTTGCCACCACAGAGTACTTTTTGGTCCCTGTTCCTCGAGCAAGCACAGGAAACCACCCTGCCTCATCCATGGCATTCAAAACAGGGGTTGCCATGCTATACGTTGCCAGTTTTCCATCGGGCTTGGTCAGTTTCGCCAAAGATGAAAAAAATTCCACCGTCCAAAGTTCTGGGTTTTTTGGATGTGAAAAAGGGTCGTGAAAAACAGCATCAAAGCGTTTCTGCAAAGATTCAATTTTAGAACGCGCATCTTGTAAATAAATTTTTAAATCCACCTGACCGTCTTGAAAGGACACCCCATCGTCTTGAATCAACCAATGTTTTTTAATTCGATTTGCCCAAAAATGCAGTGAGGCTGGATACTGGTTAAATTCCAAAACCGATCGATCCATTTCAAAACTAACCACGTTAATTTTGCACCACGACCGAACGGCCAGGATATTCTCAATGGCCACAAAAACGTTGTAGCCCAAACCAAACCCAATATCTAAGATGGAAATCTCATCACAGGTTCTCGCTTTTTCTAACAAATCGCACCCTTTCACATAAATGCGATAAGCTTCCAGATAAGCCCCCCCTAAAGAATGGTAATGCTCTCGATAATCATCGCAATACCAGGTCAACGTACCATCTTGAGTTGGAACACACTTCATGGTTTGGAAAGCTGAAATAACACTAAGGAGGATCGTTTTGCAATTCAAATGGCGTCCCCTACGGGATTTGAACCCGTGTTACCTCCGTGAAAGGGAGGTGTCCTGGACCGGGCTAGACGAAGGGGACCCACCTTGAGCCGTGAAGGATTTGAACCTTCGACCCTCTCCTTAAAAGGGAGATGCTCTACCAACTGAGCTAACGGCCCATACCTTGACCGTCATCCTGAGCGTAGCGAAGGAACCCATACCATTACAATGAGATCCCTCGGACTTCGCCACAAGTGGCTTTTGCCCTCGGGACTCGCTTCGCTCGGCTAACGACCCATACGAAAAAAAGTGCAGCCAAAACCTAATTTATATATGCAACCCACCGACGGGTGTCAATGAAATAGACGGAAATGTTATTTGAAAATTAAAATTCGAACAAATCGTCGAATTTCTGGGCGTCAAGATGAATAGGAATAAACGCAGCATGGCGATCCACCAAGTGTTTCAGTCTAAACTCGATAGGCTCTAAGTTATCCATCTCAAATTCTTTAAAATACTTTTTCGCAATCTGTACCATGACCACTTGTTTGCCTTGAGGCGTCATTGCCGCATGATACATAATATCTAACCCACGACAACCCAATTGATACCGATCTTGCTCTTTTAAATATTTCACTTGAAAGCCCATCTCTTCTAAGGCTTGTGCCACCCAAAGCCTTATATCCAAACCATCTTTTTTCTGTAACAAACCTGAAAAAAATTGTGCTGTTTGATTTCCGCCAATCTGAGCCAGCGTTCTCATCAGCTGAGATAATAATTGGGCAGGTAAATTTAAATATTTTTGATTTTCCATCATCGCTAGGCACCGACTTTCAAAGCTTGATAATTTAAGCTCTCCCACACGCTTAAGCAAATCCAGCGCCTCTTCAATTTCAATCTGGGTCGAAGCTGCCCTTAGATTCGAATAATCTGGAATAAATGCTACCCTTTGCAATATTTGGTCAATCTTAGAGGATGGATATAATTCATTCAAAACCCATTCTTGAAAAGCATCCCTTTTGGCCATCTCCAATGAATGAAAAGGCGGCCGTGAATCCATGGTGATATAACGTACGGCTTCTAAATCTAAAACGTCATGAATGACAGGTCCCCCATGCAACCAAATATTGACCATCCGATTGAGACGCTGAAAGTCATCTAAAATACGAATGTACTTTTCTAAGAACACGTCTACCAGGCTATCACTCACCTGAATCGTATTGACCTTAATCCCATCCACCGTAATATAAATCGGATCGTCGCCCCATTCATCTCCGCCATGTTGCAATCGAACACGAGCTGGATCGGCCACCAAATCTATTCCATGTTCATCGGACAAAAAATAATAGCCAATTTGATGCAAATGATCGAACGTCGCTTGCTCAATGATGAGCCCAACGCCTTCTCCACGACCATTGATCATTTCAAATAAAAATTCTATAACCGCAGGGTCTTTGGGCCCCAAAAAAAGTAACTTTTCAAAATAATCCATTTGCTCTTCATGACCTTCCCCCGCAGTCTTAAAAAGATCTATATACCGTGTCATCAAAGAACGTTTCCAAAGATTAAAATCCAATTTCGCAAGTTTTTTAGGATCCCCCGCGTCTGGGCTAAATCTGGAAAGAATGGCAAAGCTTCCATCCGAGCTCCATTTAAGATCCTCCAGACAGAAAGGTATTTTAAGATACGCAAAGTTCATTTCTTGTTTAGACGCGTAAAGCGTAACCCCTATTTCATCTCCTAAAAGAAGCCAAGGTTCTGTGGGATGGAATTGCGCGGCTGTAACCTTTTGGGTCGTTACCCGTCTCATTTGAATTTCAAATCTAGGATCCAATTCAAATGGAAATAAATACGCCAACCGATCATCTTTGGACAAAATTAAAACGTGTGCGCCATCTGGACTTACTTGAATGACATTAACGTCATTGTGAAATCGGTCGCCCAGTGGAATATCACGCTCAATCGAACCGTTTGCAATATCGATAACATAAATACCTTTTGCTGTAGCCACAACCACATACGGTTGGGAGGGATGAAGTGCGATCGTGTCAACATCGGCGTTTAAATCAACAGACTTGGATTCATGTGTTTGCATATTTAAAATATGAACTTTAGACGATGCGCTGATCAGGTAATTTCCATCAGAAGTAAAGGCTGCGTGATAGATCGATGCCGGATGTGAAATTTCTTGAACCACGTCTCCTAGCGTGCGATCCCAAATCAAAAGCTCTTGATCCAATCCACCTGAAACGATGTACCGACCGGAAGGATCAAATAAGAGTGTTTTAACCTCTTTGGAATGACAATATAGGCTTTCATAGCGGGTCCTTGAATTTCTATTCTCGAAGAAATCTAGGCAAACACAGTTAAATGCGGCATCCACATAAGCGACTGATTTTCCATCAGCACTTAAAGCAACCATTTGTGCACGATCTTCTGAACCGGTACCATCATACAAATAAGGAGATCGAAAATATTCACGTACATCTGAAGAATATAAACCGTATTCATCTGAAGAATATAAATCGTATTCAAGTTGGAAAGGTACGGGTGCCTCTCGAGTCGGTTTAATTAAAAGAACATCTCCCTTTTGGCTCAGCTGCATTTGTTCAACATGTCCATATCCGGCCCCTAAATACGGCGTATTCAACCAAAATAAAAATTCGCTTTCATCTTGGGCTTTCAGAATGGCACTTTGAGAAAAAATGCAGATGATAAAGGAAAAAATAATAGGTTTCAAAAATTCATTCACAAGAATTGCGCAATATATAAGCAAATTTTCGTTTTGTCAAACCTCGTCGTACGTATTGACTCATAGAAATATGGGATTCCGACCCATACGTCAGTACGCCGAAAGAAGTTTTTATGTTGAATTTAAAAGCTTCTCTTAGATACCGTTTTTGGTCAATTAAAACAGTGCCTTTCGGACAATGATTTGATCACGCTCTGGCCCCACAGAAATCATGTCAATGGGCACATGAAGCATTTCCTCAATGGTCTGAATATATCGCTGCGCCGCCTTGGGTAAGGCCTCGAACGTCTGGCATTGGGTTAACGCTTCTTTCCATCCGGGCAGCGTTTCATAAACCGGCTCGCACTGCTCTAGAAGCTCACTGCTCGATGGATAGGAAGCCAAGAGCTTGCCTTGATACTGGTAGCCAACACAAATCTTAACTTGATCCAACCCGGTCATCACATCAATCTTCATCATCGCAAGCGATGTCATCCCACTGACCCGAATCGCATATTTCAATCCCACGATATCCGCCCACCCACAGCGTCTGCGGCGCCCGGTCGTCGTTCCAAATTCATGGCCCTTCTTTTGAAGATAATCTCCGATGTCGTCTTTGAGTTCCGTGGGAAATGGCCCCGTTCCCACCCGCGTCGTATAGGCTTTAAAAATTCCCAACATCTGATTGATTTGAGTAGGCCCTACCCCCGCCCCCGAACAAACCGCACCTGCCACACAATTGGAAGACGTCACATAGGGGTAAGTTCCATGATCCACATCCAGCAAAATGCCTTGCGCCCCTTCAAACAAAATTTTCTTTTTGTCTCTCAAAGCTTGGTCGATCCACAACGACACATCCGCCAAATATGGTTTTATTTTTTGCCCATACGCGTAATATTCTTCGACGAGATCATCTAATTTCAAAGGCGCTCCTTTAAAATATTCTGTGAGATAAAAATTTTGCTCTTCTAAAATGGGAAGCAACTTATTTCGAAAATGGGCTTTGTCTAAAAGGTCCAACAACCGAATCCCACGTCGGGTAATCTTATCTCCATAGGCAGGACCAATCCCTCGTCCGGTCGTTCCAATTTTGGTTTTACCCGTTTGATTCTCACGGGCCACATCAATCAACCGATGATACGGCATAATGACATGCGCACAATCAGATACCAGTAAATCTTTCGTGTTCTTTAAAAACCCCTTTTTTTTGAGTTCTTCAACTTCTTCTAAGAAAATTTTGGGATCCACCACAACACCATTGCCAATCAAACACTTTTTGCCCTCATGCAAAATACCCGATGGAATTAAATGCAAAAAGAAAGCTTCTTTGCCAACCACCACCGTATGGCCTGCATTGTTCCCCCCTTGAAATCGAACCACCGCATCACTTTGTTTGGCTAAAATATCGACAATTTTGCCTTTGCCTTCATCACCCCATTGAACACCCACCACCACCACCGTACTCACGCCTCTTCCTCCCATCGTTTTTGAAATCGCAACATTTTGCGAAAACTTGATTTCTGGTCAAACATATCTGAAATTTTAAGCTTCATGGGAATCCCATCCCAGACATCCACCAATGTCACTTCGTCTTTTTCCGTATCGTGTTCCCCCACCAAAATCAGATTTAAAATGCCCATGCGCCTGGCATAGGCAAGGAGCGCTTCTCTGGCGCGCCCCGTAAAATCATACGCCGTATCAAATCCCTGCCCTCTCAGTACGCGAACAATTTCAATCGCACTCTTATCAGTCTCCTTGCGATTTACAACCAAGAAATCACTTTGAACAAATTCTTTATAATGTTCATATTTATTTTTTAAATCCACCATGGAGGCCAAATCCAAATGGCTGCTATAGGCCGCCAAATCTGAAAACAAATTTTGTCTTGAAAAACCAGTATCCGCTCCCCAGGCTAAGACAGCTTGCCCACAGAGAAATTCAAAATGAAAAACCGAAAGATCGCTGCCGACTGGATCGAGCGGTGAATAAATCGGAATCTTTAATCCAAAAGTTCTTAAACACCGGGACAGTTGCTTAAACTGAGGGTCCCTGAGCTGAAGCTTCGCATGACGAAATCCAATTGTTTTTAAAATTTCGAAAGTAAGTGCAATAAGCTCTGCCTTGCTCTCCAACAATGCTGGCGTCAAAAGAGAACAAGAAAACGTGGTGGCTTTTTGGGCGGTCCAAAATCGAAGTGGCATGTCAATTTCAAAAAAGTGTTCCAACACATGATCAATCGCAGCCCCCACTTCCTTGGGTAAATCCATGAGCGGCACATAACTCCAAGTTTGTAATACTTCTTCTATTTGAAACTTAAGCTCGTACAAACGAACCTGTTCCGCTAAAAAAGTAGAATGTTTCTGCTCTTGTCTAAAAGAGAGGATGTCACTCATAACATCACCTGTTTGACCCTAAGAATGTGTGGGATCTTAGAAATTTTCTGAAGAACTTCTTTGTGAAGGGGAGAATCAATATTGATCAGCGCAACAGCCTCTTTGGTTTTTTCATCCAACCCCAATTGAAATCTTGAAATGTTGATATTTTCTTTCCCCAACAAAGTTCCCAGCGCCCCAATCACCCCTGGCTTATCTTTATTTTTGGTATAAAGCAACGTCCCCTCTGGGATGGCCTCCAAATAAAATTGATCTATGCGAACAAAGCGAGGTTGATCGGGATGAAAGATCGTTCCCGCCAAACTTTGTTCGTGATCTTGTCCCGTTACTTTTACCAAAATAAGACTCGTAAATTCAGATGTATTATTTGAAATTGTGGTTTTAATCGAAATTCCCCGTTCTTTGGCAATGAGAAGTGCATTGACGGTATTGACAGGATGCTCCAAATGCTGACGGAGAAACTGCATCATAAAGGTATGTGTTAAAAGCTTCATGTCCAAATCAACCACCTTGCCAGAATATTCAATCTCAACCGCTTTTAAATTGCCACTTTCCATCATTTGACCTAAAAAATTTCCCATTTTTTCAATCAGAACCAAATAAGGTTTTAAAACAGCAAGTTGCTCTTGCGTAACCGAGGGCATATTGACAGCATTTTGAATGATCCCCTCTTTAAAATAATCCATCAACACCTTGGCGGTTTCGATCCCCACTTTTTGCTGAGCTTCATGGGTAGCCGCCCCCAAGTGAGGGGTACAAATCACTTGAGGCAAAGAAATCAAACGAAGATCTCGTACGGGCTCTTCTTCAAATACATCCAAAGCAGCTCCAGAAATGTGTTTACGGGTAATCATATCGGCAAGATCTGCTTCATGGACAATGCCACCCCGTGCACAATGAACCAGCAAAGCCCCTTTTTTCATTTTTAAAAATTTTTCTTTGCTTAAAAAATAATGGGTTTGATCGGTGAGGGGCATATGAACCGAAACAAAATCAGCTCTTTGATACAGTTCTTCTTCCGTCACCAACTCCACCGAAAGGTTTTGGGCAGTTGTTTTAGAAATAAAGGGGTCATACGCAATGACTTTCATTCTTAATCCCAAAGCACGATCTGCAACGATCTTACCCACATTGCCCAATCCCAAAAGTCCTAACGTCTTTCCAAAAACCTCAACACCCAAAAAACTTTTCTTCTCCCAACGCCCTTCTTTCAGGGATTGCGTGGCTTGGGGAATGTGTCGGCACAAAGAAAGTAACATCGCGATGGCATGCTCAGCCGTCGTTGTGGAATTGGCAAGCGGTGTATTCATCACAAGAATTCCTTGCTGCGTTGCGGCCTCCACATCCACATTGTCTACGCCAATGCCAGCACGAACAATGACTTTGAGTTTTTTGGCTGCAGATAATAACGCTTTGGTCACCAACGTCTCAGAACGCACCGTCATGGCATCATATTTTCCGATGATGGGTTTTAAAGAAGCGGCATCAACCTCGGTCTGGACATCCAGCTCAAAACGCTTTTCTTGAGAAAGCAGTTTTAGCCCTGGATCTGCCAACTTTCCGCATACCAATATTTTAATCATGGTTTAAAGCGACCATTCTTTTTTTAACACAGACACGGATTGCCCCACGGTTATTTTTAACCCAAGCTCCACCAAAACTTTTTCAAGCGCTTCAAATAATAAAATTAAATCTTCGGATTGAACGTATCCCATACAGGCAATTCGAATAATTTTACCTTTGAGTTCATCTTGCCCACCTGCAATCGTCATGGAATATTCATCTCGCAATTTCGTTACAATTTTTGTGCCATCGATTTTATGGGGAACGGCAATGGACACCAAACCATCGCTGGGCACTTTTGCAAATAAATCTAACCCTAACGTCTGGACAGCGTTCCGCAACGCCTGCGCCTTTTGGTGAATGGTTGAAAACAGGGTTTGCATTCCGATTTCATGAACATAAGACAAAACAACCGCTAAGCCTTGAATGAGGGTAACCGACGAGGTATAGGCGGTTTGATTGTTCTCAATCGCTTTACGCTCTTTGGCCAAATCAAAATAATATTTGGTGAGCTTTGATTTTTTTTGTGCAGCCCAAGCTTTCTCATTGAAACAAACGAAAGACAACCCCGGGGGCAACATCAACCCTTTTTGAGATGCAGAAACCATCACATCGACCCCCCAGTTATCCATATAAAAAGGAGAGACCCCCAGATAACTGACCGCATCCACCACCAACAAGAGATCACTTTTTTTCGTCAACGCTGCAATTTCTGAAACAGGGAAATTGACACCGGTAGACGTTTCGCAGGCTTGAATCAATAAGGCTTTGGCATTTGGATATTGCATCATCAACGTTTTTACCTGAGCAATCGTTGGAACTTCTCCCAATGGGATATCTAAAATACGTACGGTTAAAGCATGGGCTTTTACAATTTGAGCCCAACGTCCACCAAATTTTCCAGCACGGATCACCAAAACCTCATCCCCCGGAGAACAAAGATTTAAAATAGCCGCTTCCATCGCCCCAGTCCCCGAGGAAGATAAAATCAGAACCTCGTTGCGGGTCCCAACCAACTTTTTTAAGCCCTCTCGAACACCAGACAGTAATTCCACGAAAGCCTTAGAACGATGGTATAAGATTGGGCTCGACATGGCCTTTTGGGCTAAAGGAAAGATAGGGGTTGGGCCCGGCGTAAAAAGTCTCATATGCTTATGCATAGAATGTTTTCTGACGCTATGGGATCGCTTAAAATATGTCAAGATTTTTAGGGGTTTATGAAAAAGTGCTTGATTTTTAATCATTCTTGCTATATAGTCTTTTTCAATGTCGTCTTTGGAACCCAGAAAATCGCACCATCCAGAATCCCAACCTAAAGTCGAGTTGACCGACAGCACCGTTTCAAGCTTTAAAAAAGAGCCTTTGATCAAGTCATTTTTGCAGTTTGTTCACGTCCATCATCTACGAAAAGAAGCATTTCATTCTCTCGAACTCTACTTCGAAAAGAAAAAAACCGAAAAAAGCTACGAAGATCTGGTCTAAATTTTGACGACTCTTTCTAAAAAAGAGTGAAAAAAATTGACTGTCAGTTGAACCTGGCAAAGGAAGATTATTTTTTTAGAAAGAGTTGTCATTTAGGCACGCCTTCCAGTAGAATTATTTTTAGTGAAATATCATATTGGATACCCCGAAAAGCACTGGCAATTTCTCTACAGTTTAGATGCGTTTTTATTTGCCATTGCGCTTTTTTATCTTTTTACCCTGATTGTTGAATCGGGCTTGCCGTTAACGCCTCATGCAAAAATAATCTTGGGGTATATCAACATCGGCGTCATTTTCTTTTCCATCTTAGAAGTGATGATCAAGTACCGACTTTCTTCGGCCAAGTACACATTTGTCAGTGATGAATTTTGGGATTGTCTGTTTACAGGGTTGTTATTGGTAACCTGCATCTACGCAGGTTATGTTCATCTCATTAAGCTCCATCTTCCCTTTCATCCATCCCATTTAATTGCCCCAGAGCATGAACACTTCGTTGTTTTAAGACTGGCTCTTTTTATATCGGTCTTGGTGCAGTTTAAAGAATTTAATCGCATTTTATTGGGGCTTCACGTTCAACCAGTTCAACTGTTGGTAGGGGGCTTTTTCCTGGTCATCGTCTTGGGAACCGTTGTCCTTTCTTTACCTCAGGCGGGAACTTCAAAAATTCCTTTTATCGATGCACTGTTTACAGCAACGTCTGCCACCTGTGTCACCGGCCTTATTACGCTCCAGCCTGGAACTGATTTTACGTTGTTTGGCCAAATCGTCATTGTCATTTTGATGCAAATTGGGGGACTGGGCATTATGACGTTAAGCGCCTTTATCGCCCTTCTCTTACGTGGTGGATTGGGCATTGAAGGACGACGAATCATGACCGAAACCATTGAGTTTAAAGCATCGCATCAGCTGACGCATCTTTTGAAACAAATCATAAAATTTACTTTTATCGTAGAAAGCGCAGGGGCCGTTATTTTTATCTGGCGTTTTCTAGCACAAGGTTACGGATTTTATAATGCTTTTTATCACGGCGTTTTTCATGCCATCTCTGGCTTTTGCAATGCAGGGATGTCTTTGTTTCCCGAAAATATTTTATTGTATCAAAAAGATCCTTATTTTCTCTTAACGATGGCCATGCTGATTATTTTAGGAGGCATTGGTTTTCTCGTGGTCTTAGATGTAAAGCATTTGGTTTTGTCCAAACAACATCCTAAAATTGCGCTTTCGGTGCAAACCAAGATCGTTCTTTCTATTACCGGGGTTCTCATTGTGGGGGGAACGCTTCTTATTTTATTTACAGAATATTTTGGACAACTCAATCACTTGCCTCTCAAATTTAAAGTTTTAAACGCCTTCTTTCAAGCGGTCACCCCACGAACGGCTGGCTTTAACACCCTGGATGTCGGCACCTTAAGTCACGCAACCTTACTCATGCTCATGATTTTAATGTTTATTGGGGGAGCGTCTGGCTCTACTGCCGGGGGAATTAAGGTCAATACCGTTGGGGTTCTCTTTGGGCTCTTGCGTGCGGTCATTCGCAATAAGCCCCATGTCATGATGTTTGAACGAACCATTCCAACCAGCACGATCCATAAAGCCATTGCGCTTACATTTCTTTCTGTCCTCATCCAATTTTTTGCTGCCTTGTTGATTATCATCCATGATCAATTTCCACTGCTCCCAACCATGTTTGAAACCATTTCGGCTTTTAATACTGTCGGCCTTTCCATGGGAATTACCGCTTCGTTAAGTTCTTTTTCCAAAATGGTTATTACACTACTCATGTTTATTGGGCGGGTGGGCCCCATTGCTTTCGTCGTTGCCCTAGCTCAGCGTGACGTCGAAGAATCTTACGTAGAATATCCCGAAGAATATATTGTCGTTGGCTAACGAAATCTGGCATAAGACTTGCATTTTATTATCTGCAGAGTACTTTTATGAAAAAATGGAGTCTTACCTTGTGGGCATTTTTGTCATCGTGTGACAAAAATTGTCACTTTCTTTACCATCAGGGTGCAAGAATGCTCATCTGCGTCTTGCTCTTGGGTACTCCTGCCTACGGCCAGGAGGAGCTTAACCCGTCTGACATTTATATTGCCCCAGAACAATTTGAAAAACTGTTAGCCCCCTTAAAAAACGCTGGCATTGTCCCTCGAGACTTTAAACCGGTTTATGAAAACTTTGGGGATTTTGGCCCTCATTCCAATGTGCACAGGATCAAAACAAATCATCCGGGCCCCTGGAGTTCGAACCGTGAAGGTCATCAGCAATGGTGGCATGTGATCCTTCATGGCATGAATGAAAATAATGACTTTAATGGATCCCTTCATTTTATATTTAATTTTCGCACAGGTGAAATCAGAGATGTTATTTATTCACCCAATGGAACGGTCGGCTGGTCTTCATTTCATCCCTTGGTTTTGCTGTTACAAGACATCAGAAAAGCCACCCGACAATCAGCTGTCTCCTGGCATGACCGACGCATTTACCGCTCTTTACAAGAAAGTGGCTATTTGCCACCGGGGTATACGCAAGACCTCCAACATCCCCGCCAGGAGCGGCCGTTTATTCCAAACCCCAGTGTCCCGATGGCGTATGTTCTGATTCCGGGAGACACTGCAGCCGATTGGTTCAAGGTTTTTGAATATGGATACATTGGCCAACACCGCGTTGAGATTCATTATTTTGAACGACGAGGCACAGGCGAAGTCACACAAGTTGAATTTTATTCAAACCGCTTTCCCAAAGATCGAGGCAATCCTTATAAAAAACGTGTTCGTTTTTCAAGGGATGGAAAAGAGAGAGTTTTTAACATTCGCCAAGACTTAGCTCTTCCCGAAGTACTTGCCCAAGCACCCCACGTTCAGGCTTTTATCGATGGTCACCATGAGCAACAACGGTTGTTCATAGAAAATATACGATCGGCTCGAAGCACCTACCGGTTCTCAGATAATGCGTTCCAAGTCGAAGGCTATGATCCAGAGACCTACGTGAGATGCTCTGCAGAATCTATCTCTATTCCTGAACCATCAAATGAGCCATGGATGCTGCAATTGGAAGAACGCTTACGAAGCATTCGCGAGGTCGTTCAATTTGTTTTTGGACATATTCACAGTGAAACGTTTTATAGCGAAACCCCAATCCAAATTCGGCAAGAAATGACCGATCTTCACGCTGAACTTTTAAAATTAGGACTGGTGGATGGTTCTCAAAATCTTATTGCAGCCTATGAACAAGCGATCCAGGACGAACGGGAACTCAAAGAACTATTTGATGCTGAAACCCAGCCCCATGAAAAACAAGAGCTGGTCGATGCTATTTCCGCAGAACAACGCAAACAAACAGAACTCTTAACGCGCATCGAAGAAAGTTTAAAAACGGGCGTCCAAACACGCACCAATGGCCCGACCACACTTCGAATCATTATTTCAGGAGCTTTGACAGATATCACCCTTCTTCGAAAAATGTATGTCGCTTATGGAAAACGCCATAACGAAACCGAACTTTCTCCATGGAACATTACAGAACTCTCTACCGATCGTCGCACCGGAACGGTTGAATTAGAAATATCGGGTTCTGGGGTAGAACGATTTTTTCCTCTCGAAGCAGGACATCATCGACTCTATCGCACGGACGGCGGAAAACAGTTTCAGCGAGTGGTCAAGGTAGAAATTCGCCAAGGAAGCAAGTACTGGCCGGCGAAAGAAGGCTTCATTCGTACCTGTTTTGAAAAAGAAAATCGTGTGTGGGATGAAAGACTTCCGAACGTTGATTTTACCTATGAAGCTTTTATGCGAGGAGACATTGGCAGCCTACATGAACGTTTGGTAACGGAAGAAGCGTTAAACCGAAAACTGGCAGTGTTAAAAGAAAGAGCCCATACTCTCAGAACGCGCTTAGAAACAGAAGCAAGTTCCCAAACGAAGAAAAAAGTGCCTCCAGCAGTCGAACCCCCTAAAACACCCAAACAGGTTTCAAAACCTGAATCACCAAAATCGGCCATGGTACCGCTGCAACAAGCTGCAGCAGAAGCTGCCGCTGATACCCGTTCTACCACAGCACCTTTGGAAACACCGGCTGCAAAGGTACGTCCAGAAGAACCCCCTGAACCTGTCACGGCTCGGCAAACACGTCTAGAAAACCCAGCCGCCCCCATCCGTCCTATGGAATCACCCCCCGAAAGCATAGCCGCTCCCCTTTCTCTCGAAGAAGAACCGATTGTTTCCGCGCCGACCCAAGAAGCACCGACTGCTTCCGCCCCTGCCAAAAAATCATCGGAACTTGTCACCTTTGAATTATTGGAACAAATTTTGGACGAACCAGATCTGGAACGTGCAAAAACGTTAACGCTGCAATTCAAAAAACGATTGGAAAATCTCAAATTAAACCATCAGAAAAAAAAGTTCTTAGAAGTCGCTCAACAAGCATTTACCGCTCCTCGGTTCAGTCGCCGAATGACCTTACGGGTATCTCAAGCCGCCTGGGGAGGCGCCCATTTTGGAATGGTCTGGGGATTGAAAGAGCTTTTAGAAATGGCTTTGGATGTCTACCGAGGTGATGAAGCTGGTCTTAACGCCTGGATTGCTGGACTTCCAGTGGCTGTCATTGACGGTATGCTCTTTTCTTTGGCTGGAAGTCTTGCGACCATGCCTTTCCAGCGAGAAGCTTTTTTATTTACCCAAAAACTTTTATTTAAACGCATTTTTCTAGAAAGCGAAGGAAGGCTGACCCAAGACTGGAAACCTAAAATTGAAAAATGGGTCGGAAAAATTCAAGAGGAACGAATAGGTCGCATCCGTGCAGAATGGGCCAGAATCCACATTGGGCTCCTGGGTGGTCTTATTCTCATGGACCTTTTAAAAACTGGAACCCTGGATATCGTTAAAATTATGAACACCTTCCTTGTCTTTACAGGAATCAATTCCTTGGCCAGCGTTTTTATTGAAATTAAACCTACCATCGGTGTTATCGGTGAAGGAAAACGTTTTGAAGTCATCTTTAGAATGGGCCCCAAAATTTGGAGAATGAAAGTTGCCACCCCCTGGGGCGTGCTTGCCACTGTGGTTGAACAAGCCACCATTCTCTTATTTGCCGAAACGATTGAACAAAGCTGGAAGCAATATAGTCAAGTCAGTTCACGAGAAGAGGGCCTCCAAGAAAAAACAGCAAAATTATATCGTGCGATTTTTGAACAAAGAGCACCCGTGGAAGATATCGCTCAGTATTACGAAAAGGAACTGGCACCTGCTTTTGATCTTGCTCGTCAAGAAGCACTCTATTTGAGCGATATCGCCATTGAATATCAAGCCCTTCTCCAAAACGATCCTATGAAAGTAGCATTCACAAACAGACAGCACCTACTGGATGCCATCGAGCAGGAAAATAAACAGCTTCAAGAAACTCAGACGCATGGGCAGTCACAGCAAACAGGCATTGCTCCTCTACCAAGTTACACACAGTCTACCCTCCAACAAAAACTTTGGGCTTTGGATCAAGGGCTCGTCCATATTGGAACACAAATTGAAATCTATGAAGAAAAACTCCAAAAATTTGGATCCAGATTTCAAGAATGGATGGAAAAGAAATTAAACGCTCCTTTTGTAAAACTTTATTTAGAAGATCCTGAGCTGTTTCAAACCATGAAAACATTCGCTCATGTAGAGAGCTTTGGCCTCAACAGAACACGCCTCGATTCTCCAAGCTTGCGCCCTACGATGGAGGAAATCGTTCAAGGAACCTCTAAATACGAAAAAATAAAAACAGTCCGAGGAACAACGATTCCAGATTTTTACTTAAGAGAAATCTCATTGCTGGAGGGGATTTCTGAAAGCTTAACTCAAACACAATGCGACCTAAACATCCATGCATATCTTCAAGAAAAAATTTCCGGACTTTACCATGAATTAGATAACAGCATTGCGTACCACCGCGATCCCCTTGAATTTGACCAAGATCGATCGCTCCTGCACTTATTGGTGACCACTGTCCAGGGGGCGCCAGAGATTACATCGCACTAAAGGACTTTATTTTTGTTTCCGATAAGTATATGAAAAAAGAACTATGAAACAGTTTGCAGTAATTGGCTTAGGTGATTTTGGGTTAAATTTGATTGAAACCCTTTCCAAAGGGGAATCTCAAATTATTGCCATCGACATTGATAAAACCAAGGTCCAATTGGTCAAAGACATGGTGACCCATGCCCTTCAACTCGATAGCACGCAAGAAAATGCGCTCCTCGAAGCCGGGCTTCATGATGTGGATACCGCCATCATTTGCATGGGAAAAGACATTCAAGACAACATTTTAACCACCGCTATTTTAAAACGCATGGGCATTCCTGAAATTATTGCCCGCGCTTCTTCACCCCTTCACGAACAAATTTTAAGAGAAGTGGGGGCCACACGCATTGTGAACCCTGAAAAAGACATGGGCATTCGAATTGGCCGCCAGCTTTTGTATTCGAAGCTTGAAGATTCTGTGGATTTATCGCAAGGCTATGTCCTGGCCGATGTTCGCGTGCCTGTGCCCTTTATCGGAAAAACCATTGGCGATGTGCGCTTCCGAACCAAATACAAAGTCAATGTAATTGCCTTAAAGAAAACCAAAAAATTAGGACGCCGTGCCGATGACCGTGCCGTTGTTCAAGAATACAACAGCCTCCCCACCGCCGAAGATTTACTCGATAAAGATACCGTCTTGGTCTTGGTCGGCCAACGCGATGACATCGACCGCGTGGCGAGCATTGAATAGTCGTTATTAGCCCTTCATCAAAAACGCGGCGGAAAAGATCCCATTAAGTTCCAGTCCACCCATAGACCTTCCGTTCATCCCCGCCACTTTCCAAACGTCAGCTGCGCTCTGTAACGATTGTGGGTGGAACAGAGCAATCTCAGGTTTTCTAATTCTGCCTTTCCTCCCAATGCAAAAGGTTGGATGTGGTCTACTTCTAAATACGCTCTTTCTTCACATCTTCTCCCCTGGGGGCTTTCATAAGTGCATTTTCCTTCATCCCGTTTCCAAACTTCTTGCTTCGTGCTCATGGGAATGTAACGCGAGAGGGTTGTGTGTAAAACACTTTCCATCTTCGATGGTACGAGAGGTTTTTGGACCTGTGGCATTTGAAGGAACTGGGTTCTTCGTTTCTCAGGATCATGGTCCACAGG
The DNA here is from genome assembly GCA_016198185.1 of Deltaproteobacteria bacterium. Classification (GTDB taxonomy): domain Bacteria; phylum Bdellovibrionota; class JACOXK01; order 2-02-FULL-40-11; family 2-02-FULL-40-11; genus JACQJD01. Next base: position 56 of record JACQJD010000005.1, on the reverse strand, counting down.
ACCCCCCTTTTTACTCTGACTTTCATTGTGTTGCTGCTTCTTGACTTGCCTTCGTT
>JACQJD010000034.1 GCA_016198185.1 Deltaproteobacteria bacterium | reverse complement strand
TATCGGGACCATGCTGTCCGAAAATGTCATTCCGAGCACAAAGCCACGCGTGGCGAAGTGCGAGGAATCTCCGAGGGTGAGATCCTTCCCCTTCGCTTCGCTCAGGGTCAGGATGACGGCATTTTCGGACAGCCTGCTCTTAGAAATATTATGAAGAAGGTAAATGTCATTGGGTTGTGTTTGATCGCCTTGCTTTCAACATCCTGCGATGAAGATCAACTTCGAAGCGCAAGCGATGATCTTTTGGCAAGCTTTTCTGGGATGTGCGAATCCAGCGGGGGATGGACAGACATGGCGCTGTCACACACACGCGCTTTGCAAACGGCCCTTGAAAATGTCAAAAATGACGATGCTTGTAAAGGGTTGGAAACCGTTTTAGCCTCGGTCCAAAATTTATCAGAAGAAGTGGCTAGGCTTTCGCGAGATCCTGAGCATTTGGCACTGCTCAATGCAGAAACTCAAAAAAGGGAACTGATTCTTGCCCTATCCAATACACCGCAAAATTCCACATTGTATCAAGGTCTAGAAGCAGCTTTGGTTGCAGCGGAAGTCAGTCGATTAGAAGCGAGGTCTAATTTTTTTGTTTCGAAGACCGATCAACATCATTTTCAATATCGAGATGAAACCGGTAAGGGGTTTGACACCTTATCTCTTTATCTCAGAGAAATTTTTTCTTCGACTGTCAATTTATCAGAGTGTTCCAAAAAACATCCTTACTTGGGATTGCAACTGGCTACGAGTCTCATGGCCATTTCAGGCAGTTTTTTAAACCCCGCCTTGGGACCTGCCATTGCCTTTTCAGGACAGCTCTTTAGCAATGTCATCGATTTTATACGACGCAACAACATCGATGATGCCATTGCCAAAATAGAATCTGAAAAAATGCCCCCTGCCTTATCGTGTGCGTTAGAATCCATGGCCAATACTTATTGCCAAGCCCATGACGCCTTAACGCTGCTCGCCTTTCGCAGCCATAATGATCAAAAGAATTCGGAAGAACCTGAGAAAGCAAAATCCACGCTGCCTTCTGATTTTATTTTGGGGTTGGAATTATGGTCCAAAACCGTTCCTGATTTTATAGAATGGATTCGAAGGCTATCCAACACCATCGCCCTGGGAGATCGGTTTGGATCCAGTCGTCAAAATGTGGCCACGCAAGATTTCAATAATTTAAGACAACTCCGCCGAACCATTGGTGCACTGCTACGAGAAATCCAAACCAATCTCGATGAACAAAGCCCTGGCGCTGCGCAATCGGATGCCATTATTCGATCTGGGCTCACGACCGTTCTCAATGAAATGTTTGGCACACAAGAGGGCGGCACACTCATGGGAAAATATGCCATGTCGATGAGTAAAGTCACTTACCTCATTGCCCGTGGCACAGAACCCCCGCGTGATTTTACGCAAACACAATCGATCGAAACCATTGAATTCTCCCCCAAAGTCATTTCAATTTCAATCATTGAAAATCGACTGGAAGGTCTTTTTGAAGTCATCTCTAGTCAAGTCATTAGTGCCTTAACCCGGGTCCTCACCATTGATCCTGATTTTTCATTGGCTCAAGGATTGCATGCCAATTTTTATGGACAATGGAGTCCCCTGGAAGTGATTATTTCTTTGATCCACTTCTTCAATAAAAGCAGCTCTTTTTTTGAATCTTTACCATTGACCGATGGGAGCGAACTTCCAGAAAAGAAAATCACTTTATTCCTATTAGAAGACACTCGCATTTTGTTAGAGGATGTCGCCCACATTTTAAAACAATTTGAAGGCAATCGCCTGGAAGCTTCTCTGTTTATTGGCGAACTCTTCGAAAAACTTCATCTGATGTGGGATGATATTTTTATCTCGCAACGTCTGTACTATTTGTTGAAATGGGATCTTCAGGCGAGATTAAAATACCAATACATCCCCAGAGATGTCGTAGAACATATCTTAAGAGCCAATGGCAACGATGCCTTTGAAGCACTCATAGAAACGAGCCGTATTAAAAACTTAGATGCGTCTCAGTTTGATGTTCAAAGTTCAATGTCTATTTCTCAAGGAAACCTCATCAATTTTACAAACATTTTTCAAGATTCCTTCGAAAATGCCTTAGAAAAGCTAGAGGAACGTGCTGATCAATACCAAGAACCCCGTTATGGACTGGAGCGCCCCAACCGACTTACGCAAGCCAAATTATGTCTATTTCTTCTAACCATGACACCCGCGTGGCCTGAAGATGTGGATATCGATTTATGTGAAAATACAGCGCTAGAATCCATCTACCCAGATCGAAAAATATTATCTTTTCGCCTGTTGCAACGAGAACTTTCTAAAATGAAAACGCCAGATCGTATTTGTACTTATCGCAATTTTTTAAGAGAAAGCAAACTGCGTTACCGTCGTCCCTACATAACAGAGGAAAAGAAATGAACCATCGTGCGTTGCTGATCTTTATCTTTTTCTTCTGTTCCAAAACACTTCTTGCAAACTCAACCTACGGAGACAGTGTGATCAAGCATGATCAAACGTATCTGTTGGGTTTGGTTCAAGCCGATTTAAAAGATGACTTATACTTCGAAAACCCAACTCTTTTTTCAACCGCCGTTCGGGAAAGAATTTCAGCTCACGTTTCCATCGATGAGGAAACGACAACCTTGCTGGCAGCCAAATTCTATGAAATGGATACGAAAGCGCCCGCATTGGGTTTTTTGCTCAAATCTCTATTTTTGATGCTGGATTGGTCCTGGGTTGAAGAACCCTTCTTGCCGGCTATCGACGATGGTGATCGTTTTGAATCATCAGAACTCCCATTGGTCACCCAAGCCATTCGTTATGGGTACCATGTGTTTTTAAATAAAACGACTTGGCAAAATATTTTGCCCCAACATCGCGCGGCTCTCTTCGTGTATGAAACCCTCTTTGCTATTTCCATGCCAGGCCAAGGGAAAAATGATCCTACCGGTGCTCTTTTTCAATCGGCCTCCCTGGCACGTTTTATGCTTGGAAGAATTTTTGATGCCAAATGGATGGGGGCCCATACGGGCTCAGATATTTTGGCAATTTTTAATCGCTATGCTGCTTACAATTTTAGGCTCAAGGATCTCATCGCCTTTGGCAACGCCTCTTCTGATTCTCTTCCTACCTTGATCTATGCCACAGAAAACATTCTTGAAAAAAATGCCCATGACACATGGCTTCAAGGATTCATTTGTTTTTCAGTAAAATTGACTCAGCAGCCCATTACGGTTCATTGGCTTTCAACCAATGGTGGTTCAGAAACAAAGTCAGAAGTTATTCTAGCACCCAGTCTTTCTTTATTAAAGGACCTACAAATCTTTTGCCCTCGGTCGCTGCGGCGCCAAAGTTCCGCCTGCCAAACCCATTTAGAAGAATTTCTCAAGAACAACCACACAGCCTACTCACCCAACTGGCTTCCGTAGCAGGGTGTTAACAAAGAGCTTTCAATTGGGCAACCACACTTTTCATGTCCTTTCGAAGGGGGGCTTCCAAAGTCATTGTCTTGTGCATCGTCGGGTGGCAAAAGGTAAGTTGAAAGGCATGAAGGGCTAAGTTCGAAAGCAAAGGCTGTTCCTTCCTTGCCTCTTTGAACTTATAGTTACGTTTCAAGGCAGAAAGATAAATAGCGTCATCCAAAAATCCATACAGTCGGTCTGCCACCAGCGGATATCCAATAGAGGCTAAATGAACGCGAATCTGATGCGTTCTACCGGTCAGGGGCGCAATCTCAAGCCAACTGTAATTCGCAAAACGATCCAGCACGCAAATGGATGTTTCTGCGGGTTTGCCTTTTTTATCAATGATCATAAGCCCAGGGTGTCTTCGGCAATTGGCAATGGGTTTATCTATCTGGCCCCTATCTTTTTTGAGAACGCCATGAACCAAACCCAGATACTTTTTTTGAATCTCTCGATGCTCAAATTGACGTGACAACGCCTTGTGCGCCTCGGCGTTTTTAGCAAATAAAAGCAAACCGGACGTATCTTGATCCAACCGATGCACCACCCAAATTTTCTGTTTTAATTTTTTTTCTAAAATGGCTTTCAAATTTTCTTTTTTGCAATCCCAACGATCGGGAATCACCAGCAACCCCGATGGCTTGTTGAGAGCGATGAGATCCTCATCTTCATATAAAACATCGAGCAACATGCGCGTCGTCTTACCCTCAATCCTTGTATTTTCCAATTTTATTTTGACGCTTCAAAACGAAAAGCATATGATCCTTTTTGATGTCGCATGCAGAAAACGTTATCATTGTCGGCGGTGCTTGCGCTGGCTTAACCGCGGCCATTTATACGGCCAGAGCAAATCTCAATCCTTTGGTCATCGAAGGCTATCAATCCGGAGGGCAGCTCATGCTCACAACCGAGGTTGAAAATTATCCAGGATTCCCAGAAGGCATTTTAGGCCCCGAACTCATGCAAAAATTTAGAAAACAAGCCGAACGATTTGGAACACGGTTTGTTACAAAAGATGTCACTTCGGTGGATTTTTCAAAAAAACCTTACGCCATCACCGTTGAAGACAAAACGTATTCTGGCCATACCGTCATTATTGCAACCGGCGCTTCTGCAAAAATGTTGGGACTGCCCAACGAATCTCGTCTCATGGGAAAAGGGGTTTCCACCTGTGCGACGTGTGATGGTGCTTTTTTTAAAAATTCAAAAATAGGGGTCGTGGGCGGCGGAGACAGCGCCATGGAAGAAGCCATATTCCTAACCAAGTTCGCCAGCGAAGTCACCCTGATTCACCGTCGAAAAGAATTGCGCGCTTCTAAAATTATGCAAGAGCGCGCCTTTAAAAATAAAAAAATTAAGTTTCTGTGGGATAGCACCATCATCGATGTGCTCGGAAAAGATCAAGTCAGTGGGGTTCTGGTGCAAAATATCCTTACCCAAAAAACATCCACATTGGAATGTGAAGGATTGTTTTTGGCCATTGGGCATACCCCAAATACAGAGCTATTCAAAGGACAGCTTAAAATGCATCCCAATGGCTATCTCATCACCACACTTGCTTCGACCCAAACATCGGTCCCTGGCGTCTTTGCAGCTGGAGATGTTCAGGACTTTACTTTCAGACAAGCCGTCACCGCCGCTGGAAGCGGATGCCAAGCAGCTATTGACTGTGAACGTTATTTACACGAAATCGAACACCCCTAGCAGGCTGTTGAAAAAGGCCCATCTACGTCGTTGCCCTCGTCGTGTCTCCCTTCGACGTACCGCTCAAGTACGCCTCAGTCGCCCCTCCTCGGGCGCCTAGTATCTGGACCTTTTTGAACAGCCTGCCCGAAATAGCCTTTTTCAACACCCCTAATTGGTTAATAAAATCAATATACTGTGCTTGTTTTAGGACAAACACACAACTAATTGTGTTTTTCGTTGACACATTTTTTTAGAGTTCTTATAGTGAAAAGGTAGTCTTTCACGACAGAAGAAAGAAATTTAATAGAAAAGAAAATGAAGTTCGGGTGTTGTTGAATAAGTAATGCTATAAAGCTAACCTAAAAAGTTAGCGATATAGGGCCACTGGTAATGTTTCTGAGTCGGCATTGCCTGATCCTATCTCAGAGGCATTCCCAGTGGCCAATTTTCGGATGAGCGTTGGAAGGCTACACAAAAAGGATCCTACTCTATGAAAATCAGACGTCATTTTACAAAAAATTTGAAGAGCCCCTTTGAGGGAATTGCGTTTGTCAGTCGAAAATCGGAGCTTAAAAATCCAGATGGAACGATCGTCTTCAAAGCCACCGAAGTCACCGTCCCCGAATCTTGGTCCCAGGTTGCCACCGACATTTTGGCGCAAAAATATTTTCGAAAAGCTGGGTTGAAAAGCGCCCCCAAAAAAACGACTTTTGGAGATCAACACAGTGACTCTGAAACGGATGCACGCCAAGTATTTCATCGATTGGCAGGATGCTGGACCCACTGGGGAAAAACCTTTGGATATTTTGATACCCCTCAAGATGCAAAAACATTTTATCATGAAGTTGCCTACATGCTGGCCCACCAAATGGCAGCACCCAACAGTCCTCAATGGTTTAATACGGGGCTTCATTGGGCCTATGGCATTACAGGCCATTCTCAAGGACATTTTTATGTAGATCCAAAAACAAAAAAATTAAAAACGTCTACTTCCGCTTATGAACGACCGCAACCCCATGCCTGTTTTATTCAGTCCATTCAAGATGACCTCGTCAATGAAGGCGGCATTATGGATCTATGGGTGAAAGAAGCCCGGCTCTTTAAATATGGCTCTGGCACCGGCACCAATTTTTCAGCGTTACGAGGTGAAAATGAAAAATTATCGGGCGGTGGCATTTCTTCAGGCCTCATGTCTTTTTTAGCCATCGGAGACCGTGCGGCAGGCGCCATTAAAAGTGGGGGGACCACACGTCGAGCAGCCAAAATGGTGTGCTTGGATCTGGACCATCCAGACATTGAAGCTTTTGTGGACTGGAAAGTACGTGAAGAACAAAAAGTGGTTGCCTTGGTCGCAGGCTCTAAAATGACTCAAAAAATCCTAAGCGACATTATGCAAGCCTGTGCCAAAGCCTCCTCTGATTTAAAAGCCAAAGCATTCGATCCTAAAAGCAATGAGTCCTTGGCTGCGGTCATTCGAAAAGCCAATGAATATTGCATACCACTCAATTACATCCACAGAACCATTGAACTTGCCAAACAGGGTTTTACCCACATGGCGTTTGTTGATTTAAACATCGACTGGAACTCAGAGGCTTACAAGACGGTGGGCGGGCAAAACTCCAATAATTCGGTTCGTATTCCCAATCGCTTTTTTGAAGCTGTTGAAAAAGATGAGGACTGGCCCCTTATTTCGCGAACCACCCAAAAAGTAATGACCGTCATTAAAGCCAGAGAATTGTGGGATAAAATTGCGTATGCCGCGTGGGCCAGCGCAGACCCCGGCATTCAATTTGATACCACCATCAATGAATGGCACACTTGCCCCGAGGATGGAAAAATCAACGCTTCCAATCCCTGTTCTGAGTACATGTTTTTAGATGATACGGCGTGTAACTTGGCTTCGATCAACCTGTTAAAGTTTTACGACCCCAACACCCATGAATTTGATATCGAAGGCTTTCGTCACGCCACCGCCTTGTGGACCGTGGTCTTAGAAATTTCAGTCCTCATGGCCCAATTCCCAAGTCGTGTCATTGCTGAACGCAGTTTTAAATTTCGCACATTGGGTTTAGGCTATGCCAATTTGGGAGCATTGCTCATGTGCATGGGAATGGCTTATGACTCACCTCGCGCACGTGCTTTTTCAGGATGCTTGACCTCTATTCTTTGTGGGCAGAGTTATTTAACCAGCGCCGAAATGGCTCGTGAATTGGGAGCTTTTTCAGGATACGAACACAACCGCACGCATATGCTGCGCGTGATTCGCAACCATCGAAGAGCGGCTCACAACGCAAATCCGAAAGAATATGAAAATTTAACCGTCACCCCCCAGGCCATCGATCCCACCTTGGCCCCCAAAGAACTTCTCAAAACGGCACAGAAAGTTTGGGATGAATCTCTTTCCCTGGGAGAACAACATGGCTTTCGAAATGCCCAAGTCACTGTCATTGCTCCCACGGGAACCATTGGCCTGGTCATGGATTGCGATACCACCGGCGTTGAACCTGATTTTTCGTTGGTGAAATTTAAAAAATTGGCTGGGGGGGGATACTTTAAGATCATCAATCAATCGATCCCACCGGCATTACACTATTTAGGATACACACCCACCCAAATAGAAGACATCATTCATTATATTAAGGGCCATGGGACGCTCAAGGATGCCCCTTTCATCCATCATAAAGCTTTGCTTGAAAAAGGGTTTACAAAAGAGGCCATCCAAAAACTGGAAGAGGGGCTTCCCAGCGCATTTCAAATTGAATTTGTTTTTAACAAGCATCAATTGGGGGAAGATTTTTGTATTCAACATCTAGGTCTTTCAAAAGCGCAACTAGACCAGTGGGATTTTAAAATGCTAGAGACCTTGGGATTTACGCCTGCCGAAATTCAAGCTGCCAACGACTATTGTTGCGGCACCATGACCATTGAAGAAGCCCCCCATCTCAAGAAGGAACACCTGGCTGTATTTGATTGTGCCAATAAATGTGGGAAATATGGAAAGCGATTCATTTCAACGTCAGGGCATATTCAAATGATGGGTGCTGTCCAACCCTTCATTTCAGGGGCGATTTCAAAAACCATCAACATGCCTCATGAAGCCACGCTGAAAGAAATCAAACATGCCTATGAAACTTCTTGGAAACAAATGCTCAAGGCAAATGCGCTCTATCGAGATGGATCCAAACTATCCCAACCGCTCAACGCGGTTGCCCAAGATTGGGCAGATGTTTTATACGCACCGACTCAACACGACAAAATTGAAAAACTATCTGAAAAAATGATAACACACATCATGGCGCGTAAACGTCCACTCCCCTACAGACGGTCGGGATATACTCAAAAAGTAGAAATTGGGGGTCATAAAGTATATCTGCGCACCGGAGAATATGAAGATGGAAAATTAGGGGAAATTTTTCTAGATATGCACAAAGAAGGCGCTGCCTTTCGAAGTTTGATGAACTGTTTTGCCATCTCTGTCTCCATCGGACTGCAATATGGCATTCCCCTGGAGCAATTTGTGAGTTCGTTTTCTTTCACACGATTTGAACCCAACGGCATGGTCCACCATCACGATCATATTAAGATGGCCACCAGTGTCATTGATTGGATTTTCCGAGAATTGGCCATGACGTATTTGGGCAGATATGACTTGGTTCAAATCCCCCCCGATGATACCAAGAAATTACGTCCTGGCTCTAAAGCAAATGGAAATGGACACGCGCATGGGAATGGTTCAGATGCAAAAGAACCTTTTTTCTTCGTAAGCCCCCCTGCAACCGATGATCCTATTGCCATGGGTGCCAACGGCGTAGGAACCGCTCAAACGAAAGAATTACAAGTCGCTCAAATGAAAGGCTATGAAGGCGACTCTTGTATAGAATGCGGACAGTTTACAATGGTCAGAAATGGTTCGTGTCTTAAGTGTGAGACCTGTGGGACCACGTCAGGGTGTTCTTAAAAGATGAGATTTACAAAAAAATAAAAAACAGTATATAAAAAACGTTCATACAAACAAAAAAGCTAATGAATAGCATTCTAAGAAAAATGCGATTTTTGGCAGCTCGGCAGATCTCTGGGGCTCGAAAGGCAATGCCACCCCAAAGACCTGCCGAGCTGCTAAAGCCCATTCATCTTAGATGCTGCCGCATTATATTTTTAAGTACCCTCTTTTTATTTTTTTCCCAAAGTTTGCCCATTCAAGCGATGCAGCTTGAGCAACACTGGGGATCGGATCTGCCCTCTCTGGAAACCACTTCCAATGCTTATTTGAAGTTTTCATTTTCAGAAGATGCCAAAGAAACGGTTCTCCATTTTCGGACCCATGACCAACTTGGTTTTTCCATTGAGGATACCACCACCCATCAAATTCATTTCATCCCCGGTGAAACTGCTACGTTTTCTTTCTCCAAAAATTATATTTTTATTCTCCCTCCCGAAAAGGCTTGGCAAAACCACCATGGCTTTTATGTGCTCAGAAACGCAGATCTCAAACATTTTGCCTTCCGAGCTCCGCTCCTCATTTTTTACATTCCCTTGGATGAAACCTTAGGCCCACTTCAGAATATGGCCATTACACATGAGGCTGACCAAGAAACAGAACTGATCCTTCAGTACCGAGACCCTAAAATCGGCTTGATCTACATTCCCTTTCAAGAAGTTGAAAATGCCATGAATGTACAACACATGGAAATCATACAGAAACATCTTGAAACCTTTTCAGAGATGGAAAGCTTCAATCAGCCCATTGAATCTTTTCAAAAAAAAGTCAATGCTCTGTATGAGGTCTTTCCTCAAGAACCGCTTCTCCAGAAAGCACTTTCTCAAACTGTTTTTCCCAACATTCACGAGTTAACACCGGTAACATTTGAACAATTTTTAATAAAACTCAATCAATCTGACCCGTTGGAGCCCGTTCTCATGCAATATGCCAAAAAAATGCAAGATCTCATTCTCTCTTTTTTAGAGGACATGGATCAGGTATTATCCCGCATCCCTTTATCGAACATCCCTCCATCCATGCTGACAGCTTATCCCCCTTTGTTATCTTCCATCCCAGATAAAATAGAGGATTTAGAACCCGACACCCGAAAAGCACTTTCTTTTTATGCTGGTATTTTAGGAACTGCTGCTTTTGTTGCTTGGGTATTACCAAAATTTTTGAAAAAGCCTTTTTCCAAAATGGCCTGGGACTATAGTATTTTTCACAATCGGTTATTTAATCTCTCCTGGACAAGAGCCATTTCAGAAAAATTATTTCCTGAATTTGTTCACGCCTCCCCAAGTCGTTTGGCCCAATTTATTCGAAGCATGGGTGGCCAAGAAAACAAGTATCGAGATTTGATTGGCTCTGCCGAACAATTTAAGCGCGCTTTTGCGCAATGTTCCGGAGGAACACTTGCCGTTATCGCAACAGAACTCCTGACGCGCCCCTTTTACCGTTCAACCTTAGATGCTGAGGCACCCAATGCTATTTTTCTTTCTCAACCTTTTTCCCAAACTCATTCACTCTGGATTCAAAAAAATGTTCTCTACCGAATGCTCAATGGATTTATTCTGGGAAGCATTTCAACCACAGGACAAATTGCCATTTTGGAAAGAGAATACATGCGTTTGCTTCAAGAAATGGTTTTGGATACACACCTTGAATCAACGCTGGCGTTTTCGTTAACCCAAGAACAACGTCGGATGTTTGTAGAAGGAATGCATAGAGATCTCACGAAAATTCGCAGCGCCGTCCAACGTGAAATTTCTGAAGTTCTCGCCCAAGGGCTTCCCGCAAGTAACGTTATGGTGACAACCAAGAGCCTCCCAGAAACCATCCAACGCATTCGAGATCGCTGGATCCAAACTCTAGAAAGCATGAACCCCCATCCATCCCATGAAGCTTTTATTCACCGCGCACGCCTCGAAACCACATTGACTGCAAAACTCACGGCCACCACTCAGCTTGCCATTGAGAGATTTTCACGCGAAACACGAGCCCCAGGAAAAATAAAAAAAATGGGGCTTATCCTTTCAAGTGCACTTCACCAAAAACTGGCGCATTCACTGGGAAGTCGTACTGCCAATGAAATTTCATCCATTTCACGAAAAACATGGGAACTGTGGGCCTATGGATTACAACCCAAACTTTGGAATGACTTTACAGCTCAAATGGCCTTTCGAGGAAGTTTTAACTTAACTTATTTTGCGTATTGTCGTCTTCTATCTTTGGTGTGGGCTTTGCCTTTATATGTAGGAACGTACGAAGTCGCAAAAACTCGCTTTGGCGCTCATGGCCTCAAAGGAGAATTTCTTTATGGCTTTTCCTACAACCTCATTTGTGGTTACCTTTACAACCTGATTCTGCTTCATGCCTATGAAAAACCTCTCATGAATACGGCGTTTGACCTAGAGCTTTCAAAATACTTTAAAAATTAGCTCAATTTGGCCCCTAATCATATCTCTTCAGGCTTGAAATACAATGCCGCCTGGAGAGATATGATTAGGGGCCTGACTGCACTCATTTTAAAATCTCTTTTCTAGCAGGCTGTTGAAATGACAGGAAGAGTCTATCCTATCATTTCAGCGAAGCTCAAAAGGCTCACCTCAAGTTGTTGCCCTCATCGACTCTCGGCCTTTCTCAAAGGATATGGAAAACAAACTTGGTAGTTGGTATTCTCGTTTTCCATATCCTTTGAGAAAGGCGACTTTTTTAATGACCTTGCTGCGTTTTCCAATAGGATTTATTTTGTTCGGATTTTTCTAAATCTTCCAATAGTTCTATACGTTTTTGGGGGTCTTTTTCTAATTCCAGACGAAGCCTTAAAATATGCATTTTAGAATCTATATTTTTGATAATATTGTCAGGATCAAAAACACCCGTATCCCATTGAACCTGAGGGTTTGGTATTTCTTCTGGACGCGTCACGATATAATAGAACATACATCCCATGAGAGAAGTCACCATAAGCCTTCCCGTGTTGGACATCCACCATCCAAACCGTTCCCACTTTCGAAGTCCATTTAAAAAAGAGTCATCAAAAAATTGTGCTGCACCAAAAGAATCTGAAAAAATATCGATGGGCCCCTCCCGAAAAGCTTTTTGATATTTCTCATATTCACGCAATTGAAACTGAAGGTTCCATCTTTTGAAAGTATGGGGCCATCTTTGAAAAAACCACTGTTCCCCAAAGTGCTCTAAATTTGTTCTTAAAAACTCGCGATACTCCCCAGATGGAAAAAAACCAATCCGCTCTAAAGCTAAAAAATTCATGAGACGAAAATAATGGACTTGGGCAAGATGTTCTACACGATCTTTCGCATAAGAGGTTGAAAATCCATGCCAAAAAGCCGCCGATCGCCGATCTGGCGAAAGCGCTCGAAAAGCGGTCGCTGGAAACTCTGCCATAAAAGAAGGCAAGAGTTCCGAATGAAGCCGACCGAATAAAATGAAAGCAATGCGATCACAAAAATAATGAAACTCAGCGGGCATTTGTTTCCAAAATTCAATCACCAAGGCTCGTCGAAAATAAATGGATTCTATCGCTTCAGAAAAAACAAGATCGTTGATGGGCTCCAGCAATGATTCAAAGGCCATGAGTTCTTCGATCTCAACCCGTTCACCAACCGCAACCCGTTCCGAAAGGCTTCGCCCCCATACTGATACATCTTCCCCTTGCGATAACAAATTCCAAATAATTTTATTGGGATCGGTTTTATGCCCCTGAGATCGTATCATTTTAATATGTTCCCATAGGGAAAACCAACCTCCAGGCATTTGCTCCGAAACGGTCAGTGCAACTTGTTCCATCTGAAGCACCATGGCCTTTCGGGCCAACTGAAAAGCTGATTTCGATTCCGCCAATACGGCAAGGATGACCTCTCGTTCCGCGGGAGCGCTTTCTAAAGATCGAATGGCCTTGGATAATTCTCCGGCGCTCAAGTGTTCTTGTAGAAATCGTGTTTGATCTTTGAGGGCCAGTGTTTGCATTTGATTTCTCCATTGACGTGCAATCTGACCACTCAAATTTTGTTCCACAGAAGAAGCCCAAGGCAGATGCCCCAAATGAACGGCCTCCCGTCGAAACAACATCAACAGTTGCTCAATATTTTTTTCTAACAGAGATTGCAAAACAGGATCCGCGAAGCTCAAGCTCCAACACAAACTCCCCATAAAGATAGTCAAAACAACAACAACCCGTTTCAAAACACAGCCATCCTATAAATGATCCTCTCTAAAGATCAATAAGTTTTAATTCTTGTTTTAAAACTTTTAGAGAGGTATTCACCATCATCATGCGTCGGAAGTTCTTTTTCCTTATGTTGGTTGTGGTTGAAGTGATGTTCTCTTTGCCTTTCGTCCACAGCCAAGAATTAGGGGATCTTAAAATGGACCCCCTCTATTATAAAAAAGTTTTATGGTTCCATTTTTTCCAAAACCAAACGCTTGAAACACCTGTTTTAGAAATCCTCAAAAAAGCAGCCCAAAAAATGGAATCGCTCAAAACTTCAAAACCCTATTCATTTCAAACTTTATTTGCATCCCCCTATGATCCTCTTCAAAATCAAACCATCCTCATTTCTGAAACGCCACAAGCCCATCTTACGAAAGACAACCGAATCGCTATACCCTTTACTGTTTTTTTTGAACATGATCCGATAGAAGTCATCTGTTACCACATCATTGCTTTAACAGAAAATGCGGCTCTCGCCGGTGAGCTTCTAAACTTAGATAGCACCCCCCATCTGCAAGCCGTCCCAGACTATGAAGCTCTTTCGAAACTCAATACCCCGATTCATGTGGGGGACTTTATTTCGACATCCCAAATGACTCATATTTCTATTTCATTTCGAATTCTAACAGACGAAGCAGGGTTGATTGTCCCCATTGGACGTGAAACGCGACTTACCTACCTTTACGAAAAAGACATCACCCAGTATCCCATTGAAACCATCCCCCTCCATCGTTTGCTCAACCAGTTAGAGCTCCAAGCCGTGGGGAGCCTTATCCAAGATATTCAACTCGATGAGTTGAATAATGAACGCGTGCAATCCATTGGAGAAATGTTGGTAAGTGTGTTCATTTTTATGGTGATCGACAAACGCTTCACCCTCATGGAACAAGGAATATTACGATTTTCATCTCGAGCCCTCTTATGGATTGGCGGTATTTTTATCATTGATGCCAGCGTGCAAGAAGGTTTTGAAAAACTCCATATAGATCTCAACAAACATAATCAAAAAATGCGATCTGAGTACGAAAGCATTCTTGTGTTTTTGACAGACAATTTAGAAAAAGCAAAACGGGGGCAATTTCATGTGGATCAATTTAAAAAAGAATTTTGTTTTAAATTGGGCCTCACACAACCGCTGGCCGAAGAAGTTCATCTGTTTGACACCCCTCAAGATTGGGCAGCCTTCGTCATGCAAAAAGAAGAAAGGCTGAATGATTACTTCTTGAAGATAAAAACTTATCTGGAGCGCCAATCAAAGATCATTGAGGAAACGCTCACCCGATTAGATCAGGCAACTCAGCGCATCGATCCCGAAACAGGTGAAATACTCTGGGATCTTCCACCGATGGAACGAACACGGGAAGAAAATACAACCGCACTGACATGGCTCTCCGGAGCATGTCTAACGGTGGGGGAAGCAACGTACAAAGTACTTCACCGCATTAAGACCGTTTTAAAAACACGACGATTTTTTGCAGGCATTTCTGTCTCAACGCTTGCTCTTTATTGGATGTGGGATATTCATGTCCGCGAAATTCTCACGTTAACCGACCTTCAAAAACAAACGCTAGAAGAAGATTTTCAAAAATTAAAAGCCCGCATTCCCAAATTAATTGAAACCTACACCCTTCTTTCAAAAACCTATTGAGCCTCCCCTCAGAAAAGGGAGGGAAGAAATCGTCTTAAGTTGAGCCTGGCAAATGAAGATATATTTTTAAGACACGGTGTCGCCCACCTCCAGCGGGTGGGCGCACCTAAGCTCTCGGTCTGGCCCGGAGGCTGTCCGAAAATGCCGTCATCCTGACCCTGAGC
>JACQJD010000035.1 GCA_016198185.1 Deltaproteobacteria bacterium | reverse complement strand
GTTGGGGGCTTGCTACATAATAGTTATCAAAAAAGATGGTCTTTTCGGGGATATCTTTTAAAGCTTCTCGTATTTCTTTATTTTGTGTTTTTGGTTTTACAATAGCGATTTCAATTCTAAATTTCAGATCCCCATAATATTTATAATCTTGAGTGCCATTATGGATTGTCATCCCAGGGTTGCGAATAATCCATTCTGGTTCGGAGACCGTATAGGTAATATCCATTAATCCTAAATTATGAGCTACGATAAGTTCACGTGGTATTTTTTCTAAGAGTGCAGGATGTAATTGTCCGTCCAAAATATCTCGATGAATGTTCACATTAGACTGTAATTTTCGATAGAATTTGCTCGCTGTTAATGTTTCCATTTCTTTAATTTCTTCTTGAGAAAAATCTGATCGTTCTAAAAGAATTGCTAAGGCTTGATTAAGCCTTGTGGCAATCGTACTTCTAATTCTTCTTTGAATAGCGTTATCTGCATTAATAGTCGTCATTAATGTTTCCCAATTTCTGAGGATTTGTTCGTCCTCGGTCAATAATTGAGAGGTTGCTTTTTCAAATTCTTCGTTCTTTTTAAAAAAGACATCAATAATTGAAAGCACATGCTTTTTGGTGCCACGATTCATTTGACTTGGTTTCATAAAGGAAGGATCGGTTGCAAGATTTGAAAATAATTTCCATGCCCATCGAAAGGCTTGATAATCAAATGGTATTCTGGTGTTGGCATTTAATGCAAAAAGAATGAGATTAATATTGTTTTCAGGTTTTGCTATTAAAATTTCTCTGTATTTTTTTTGTTCGATAAGAGTTTGAATGACGTGGCTATCTTCCTCCAACATGAATGGGGCCTGATTGATCGTATTTTCAACAAAGAAACCAAGTGTATTTAAAAAATTTTTACAAGATGTTTTTTGGTCGTCTGGATAACAGTCCATGTCCATTTTAAGGCTGTTTTGATCTTTTAATACTTCGGTTTTTTTATTCTGAATGTCTTTATGGTTGCGATCAGCCGATTCAGCGAGAGTGGTTGCTAATATTAAGAGAGCCGTTTGCTTTAATTCTTCTATTGTTTGTTTAATGCCTTCCAAATGCCAAGTTTGAATCCTGTCATTTTGAATTAAAATAAGAAAACTGTTCATCATATCCATATGCATGACTGAAATCATTTTCTGCGTTTGCAGGATCATTTTTTTGATATCTCTTACTTCAGAAAGTAGCTGCTGCATGAGTTCCATCATGGGATCAGGCTCATTTTCAGTTGAGGAGCACAACATGAACACCCCCTGTAAGGTTGCAGCTACGGCTGCTAAAATCAATGTTGGTGGAGTTGGCGCTGCACTGGCAGCAGCTGTTACCAATGAGCAAACGCCCATGGCTACATTGATGAGCCCCGTGGTTTTGGTCATGAATGCTTGTCCTGCTTTTGGATTGAATTGCGAAATGATATATCCAATGCTTTGCGCTGTGGCACTCAATTCATACAGTCTATTCTGAATATCATGACATCTTTGAATGGTTGTGTTTCTGGCATCCGTGTCTTGGGATGTTCCACTATCACTTATGGAGACGCCATGATTCTTTTGAGGATCTGTATGTTTCTCTTTTTTTAGTTCCTGGATCGACATATGCAAGTTGCTTATTTCATATTGAAAGCTCTTTTGGAGATCTGAAATCGCATCTTTCATTTCCGGTATATTTGTTACCACTTTGATATCTGCGTCTTTTCGTTCGTCAGCAGTCATGTTAAATTTGATATCGCTTGGTATGATCTTATCTAAAAATGATAAAAAAGCTTTGTCATCATGATGTTCCATAAGTGTGGTCATGACAATGCCGCGAGCTGCTTCCATGGATGGAAGCGAGGGCAGGGTATTATTAAAGTTAACAAACGTGCCGAGGCCGAGCTTTAGAGCTCCCGCTATCGGTCCGACGAGGGGAATAGTGCCTAAAGCATAATGAATATCTTTTTCATAATTTGACTCTTTGATCTCAACGTCATTTTTATAGTATAATTGATTTTTTGTGCCTATGAGCATTGCTATCTCCATCTCAAGTGGTGGAATATAGTGGTTTATATCGATAAATCTTGGAAAATATGTAGATTTGCTCAGTTCTATTATTGCGGCATCAATTCGAAATTGTATTTCATTAGAAGTATAATTAGCCCTTTGATGCGCAAATGTTTGTGCCTCTTTAAGTAGATCCTCTGCTTTCCCATTTGTATGATACAGAAAAA
This sequence comes from Deltaproteobacteria bacterium, assembly GCA_016198185.1. Lineage (GTDB taxonomy): Bacteria > Bdellovibrionota > JACOXK01 > 2-02-FULL-40-11 > 2-02-FULL-40-11 > JACQJD01. Next base: position 5,646 of record JACQJD010000035.1, on the reverse strand, counting down.
GAGTAAAGAAAAAGATGATTGTTTTTTGCAGGTTCGATCTCATCATAAAGATAGTTATTGCAACTATCGTGCCAAAATTTTAGGCAAGTGGGGGCTTGGGAATCAAAGGTGTAGGATGGGGAGTGGGGTGGATGGGTGACGAATTTTGCGCGTGGGGTGGTAAAATCAATGGTTTTACTATCGGTCATGTGACATCGGAGAACTTTTAGACAGGAATGCCAAAATTTGGCACAAGTGTGCGGCAAAAACGGTCTTCCGATTAAGTCTTTCGAGGTCTGTGTCGATAAGATGAACGTGAACAAAGTCCTTATTTGGGTGGGGGTTCTTGTTTTTTACGCATCTCAATGGCTTATTGCCCAAGAAAGTATTCCTCAAAATGGACAGCAAAAAAAAGAATGGATCCTGATTCAAAAAATGAATGGCACCTTTGCCAAAATAAAAAAACTGAATGCCAGAGATTTGGCAGGCTGTCCTTTTAGTTTGGAAACCTCCACAAGTACTTATGTCTTTGAAACTCAAGATCTTCGAGATGATTTTAAGGCGTGTGAAGATTTGGCCGGGGCGGCCTGCGAACACGTTGAAACAGAATCGTTGAATCAAGTGAATGCACGCAGCCAAAAATTTTTTGAAGCCCTAGATACGGTTCTTAAAAAACAAAAGAAAGGCGAAGATAAATTGGCTATTGTGCGAAAGTCTAATCCCTGGATGGGGATAACCGCTGAACAGTCCGTTCGAAACCATCTGAGATACTTACAGCAAGAAGGGCGGCAAAAAACATTAGACCTGTTTAAACAACAGTATGCCAAAAATAACTTGGGATTAACCACGCTTCTCCGAAAACAAGATACCTTTATGGCTGTTCTAGAGAGTGGCTTGGGGTATTATCCATCTGCCTTTCAAAGATTTAAATTGAATGCGGCCATTCACAAAGGCGAGGAACGTGTGGTGCTCGAAGCATGGTATGAGACTATTTTTCAGAATGCCACGTCAGAACAACTTGAAACCTTTATTCGAGATTTTCTCTACATGCAGTTTTATGCGTATCTCAGTGACATTGAAGAACAAGTGGTGCAAATTCCGGAATTTCAAGATGCATTGATTTCAACCTTTGTTCCCCTCAAAAAGAAAGAACGTCTGTTGGCGCTCTTAGATGAGGCTAAAAAAGACATGAAACGGTTCTTGCAGACGCCGAGACTGTTTTCGGCGGGAAGTCCTTTGCAGGAAGTTGCACAGAAAAAAATAGCAGATCTATCGCTTGCGTGGAAGACCAAAAACCATCATTGGTATCAAATGGCCATTGAGCCCAATGCATTTTATGAGCCCACCGACAATGCCATACTCTTTACTTTTCCAACCATCGAACGGAATGAATGGTCGATTTACAACACCATGGCGCATGAGCTTGGGCATGCCATTGATCCCGACGCATTTCATAAGGACTATGAATTGACGTTGCCCCAACAACGTGTTGGAATTGACTTTTCTCCTTGGAATGAACACTGGCGAGCGATCCGGCAATGTTTGAGCCAAGCGCCGTACGATATTTCTTCCAACCAAATGCAAGAGGCCTTTGCAGACTGGATTGCAACGGAGTTAAACCTGCGTAGAATTACCGAGCTTCCCCTCAAACCGAACGAAAAGAAGCAAGCTCTTTTGAAGTCTGTCGAAGATTTATGTGAGAGCGCCAATCGAAAGGAATCGGAACAGGTAAGTCATCCACGGGTTAGGCAGAGGATCGGTTTGATCTTAAGAGCGCACCCCATGACCAATGATCTATTCGGGTGTTCTGATTCTCCACCCTATTGTAGGTGGGAGGATCGATGAAACAGTTTAACCTATTTTATATTTCGATGTTTTTTTTGATGACAACCTTTATGTTGCCCATAACGGTCCGTGGAAATGAAATATTTTATTCAATGATGATGACCCATGTGCAAACCAGACGTGAATTAGAAGCTAAGATCGAACAGGTAGGAAAATCAAAATGGAAAACAACTCAGCGTTTGGGAATGGAAAAACAAGAAAGATTTATTTCAGAAGACGCCTTTATGATGAATAAGCTTCGATTTTGGGAATTTCAACATCAGATCAAAAAAATTTCGCCGAGACAGCACTGTCATGTGGTGTTGGAAATTTATTATCAAGGTCCCCATCAAAAGAAACCCACACGCCTTAAAGGCATATGTAGCTCTGATTACCCAGACTACGCCAAATTCTTTATGCATGTTTCGAAATTATTTTATACTGCGAAGAAATAAGATCCTTCGTGGGGCGAGAGATGACTTACTCGCCAGAATCTAAATATAATCTACTTCTAATATTTCAAACTGTTGTACGCCCTTTGGGACGTGAACGGAAACTTCTTCCCCTGCTTTTTTCCCCAGAAGGGCTCTGGCAATGGGGGCCGAAATCGGAATTTTGCCATTTTTGGGATCTGTTTCAAACTTTCCAACCAGTTGATATTTTTTTTCTTCGTCTGTGTCTAGATTCCGCAAAGTGACGGTTGCACCAAAAGCGACTTTATCAATTTTAATAGACTTCGGATCTAAAATTTGCGCGTGGGCGAGAAGGTGTTCCAAATCTCGAATCTTTGCTTCCAAAAGACCCTGTTTTTCTTTCGCTGCGTGGTATTCTGCATTTTCTTTTAAATCTCCATGCGCTCTGGCCTCTTCAATGGATTTGACGACCGCTGGCCGCTCGACTGACTTTAGGCGTTTAATTTCTTGAAGAAGACGCTGATGGCCGTCTATGGTAATGGGTTCTTTTTGCATGAATCTTGTACTTGAGAGGGGACGGCAGGATGCGGAATCTTTTTGACTTCTTGAACTCTTGTTTTTTCGTCATCAATTTCTTCAATTAAAACAATGCTTTGTACTGGAATGCGCAATGATTTTACGTCTTTAAATCGTTGAATTTCGGTGCTATCGATTTGCAAAATGGGGCTATGGTTTGGTTGTGTGAGGTGATGAATGAACACAAAATAAGGATGCGAGTGCAGGTCCAAATCTTGGTTCTTGCAATGCACCGAATAGATCTTTTTGTCATCTTGGTCTTTGTATTTGATGCGATACATACGTTTTTTTATTTTAATCATCCTTGCGGCGAAGTCAAGCAAGCTCGCCTTCCTTCAAAAAGTGAGGGAAGGGCTCGTCTTAAGTTGAGCCTGGCAGATGAAGATTTATGACACATGTATGATCATTTTGCCCTCTGGGGAATGAATGATAAACCACGCGGGCAACTTCCCCTGCGAGGAAGTTGCCGCTCAGCTCTCGGCCTCGCTCTTTTGCCCTACGGGCAAAAGCCATGCCCGCTCGGCCTGCGAGATGGGTTTATCATTCATTCCCAGAGGGCTATGTCATCTTTGCATATCCATAAATCTTCATCTGCCAGGCTCAACTTAAGAAATTTTCTACCTTGTCTCACTTTTTGAAGGAAGGCCAGAGCTCGCCTGGCTCGTCTTCCTTGTCTCGGCTCAAAATAAGCTCAAAATCTAGCGACTTTACTTATACAGGAATCAATAGGACGATTTCTTCCCTCACTTTTCTGAGGGGGGAACTCTTCCTTTTCTCAAAAATTCTTCTTTGGCGAGTTCTAGAAGAGAACGGGTGAAGTAGCCGGTTTTGGTTAAGCTCTCTTTTGTAGAGGTCATAAACTTTTTTTTCTCTTTTTGGGTGAGATAGGGGGGGTGATCGAACTTCGACATTTCCCATTGATCTTTGGGTGTGCTGGCAACATTTCGGTCGGGGCTTAAATAAGTTTCTCCAAAAAAATGGAAGGAGGCTTCTCCCAAAGTATAAGATGAATGGCTGGCGTGGTCTGCGCTGTGTCTAGCTAAGAGATAAGCAGAGGAACTTGTAAAAAAGTCGATTCCCTCCAAGGCCTTTGAAAGTTCATGGTTTTGTGTCAGTCGGTATTCCACATAATATTCATATAAAAAATGATAATTTGAAATGTTTTGGGTGGTGCGAGAAATGAGTTTTTCAAAGTGAGTAAGATCTTTCCATTCTACAAATCGAGGTGTGAGGAGTTGACTCGCATGAAAGGGTTGGTTGAGATCTTGAACATAATGAAGAGACCAAGCCAAAAATCGAAACGTCCAGTAAAGCTCTTTTGCTTCGAATGCTTTTTGCGCCAAATCAAAAAAAAGTTGAGCTCGCTCGGGGGCTTCTCCCAATTCGCGTAACGGAATGTGAAAGGTTCGCCAAGGAGCCGTGACTGTCCATTTTTTTAAAAAAAGATGTCGAAAGGCTTGGCTTGTGGGGCCTTGTGTCCCACCCATATATTTTTGATCTGGAGAAAGATTTAAGTCTCGATCCATTCCCCAATCGGGTTCGTCACTATAGTGTATTAAAATTTCTTTTGCAGATGTCCAGGCGCCAGGCTTTTTCTTGTATGCGATTTGATACTTTGAATTTAATTGGTAGAGATCTAAAAAATCTTTCGGGGTAAAGGTGGGGGAAAAGGTTGTTTTTAAAAAACTTTCAAATGAAGTTACGGTGACCTGATCCCATCTGTCGAGCCAGGAGACTTTGGCCAGTGCATGTTGTGTTAATTGGTTATGCGCACTCCAACTCAAAACTTGAATGGGGTAAATTAAAATGAGCCATAATAGAAAGAAACGCTTCATAAATAAAAATCTATCTCACTACACATCAATATCAATTGTAAACAAAAAATGGAGATGGTATCAAAACCCCATGGAAACGTTGGGGCAGTATTTAAAAACTGCGCGTGAGCAGCATGGGTTTACACAAGAAGCCTTGGCAAAGGCTTCTAAGTATCATTTATCCAAAATTCAAGCGCTGGAAGAAGATCGACACCAAGATTTACCTGCCATTCCTTACGTTAAAGGAATGCTTCGCGCCATTTCGAAATTATTATCTTTAAATACAGCAGAAACGTTGTCTCGTTATGAAACTTTTTTAAAAAGGTTGGAAGTTGAAATAGAACAGCAGGCGCCCAAACCCAATGTAGAAATAACCCCTCCTTTAAAACAAGATCCTTTTTATAAAAGAAAAAATTTTTTAACCGTTTCTGCGTCCTTGGTGTTTTTGGTGTTGGTGGTGGTATCGGCTGTGTTATTTCAAGGGCGAAACCCCAAAGAACCAACTGGGCCTACGGTGGAAGAGACCCCGTCTCTATCTCCAGAAAGTACTCCGATTCTATCAAGCTCGGAACAGGGCAATAAAATGATTATCCAACCTTTGCGCGATGTATGGTTTAAAATTCAGATTGATGATGAAAAGCCGTATTCATTGGCCATGCGAGCACAAGAGACGCACGAGATGATGGCAAAGAAAGTCATTCGGTTTTTTGTGTCAGATGCCGAAGGGCTTAAAATAACATTGAATGATCAAGCACTTTCAAATGAACGGACTGGCCCACAAACTTTCGTTTTTTCTAAGAAATAATTAACGCATAAATTGGAAAGAGCAACGATGCCGTTAAGATTGGCATTAAGAAATTATCATCGAGAGATTTCGGGGTAAAGAGTTCTGTCAAGGTTGGGATTAAGCCACCCATCATGACAAATAAAGGCATGAAAGAAGAACGAAATTCATAATGTTCCGCGATAAAAAGAGTAACCACCATACAGGTTACAAAACATGCAAGCGTTCCTTGTAAGGATTTATTTTTATAAATTTT
>JACQJD010000033.1 GCA_016198185.1 Deltaproteobacteria bacterium | reverse complement strand
GGATCCCTACTCTTTCTGTTGAGCATGATCCCCATATCGCTTTGCTCAAGATCTTTCGTTAGCAATTTCGGTCGTGGAAACGTTACCCCAGCCTGCTCTGCTATTTCTTTCATCGGCATCTTTTCCACAAAATCAAGAATCTTTTGCAAAGCATGCGTATCGGTCATTTGGCAGGCTTGCACATACTCCTGTATACTGGAGGCCGTTTGGATCTTTTCTCTCGCTTTCTGTAACCCCTGCTCATATTCACGGTTTACCTCTGCAATGAGATCAATCGCTTCTTTATAAACCTCTGATGATATCCCCCCACGGTCTTCATCTTCCATGTGCGACCATTTCCAATAGGCATTGAGCCTTTCTTTACGACTTAACCCCTTATTTCGAAAGACCGAAAGCAAAGCATCTTTGGTCACAACCCTTCTTTCAGCCATTTCTTTCTCAATAGAATCTAACTCAGCTCGGCGATCGGCAGGGTGTGTTAAAATATCCATCTTCCTTTCTTCTAACTCCCCAAATGCCGAAATATTTTCATAATTTTTTCTTAAAACTTCAATTTCTGTCTTTTCTTTTTGAACTCCTGGTCCTTCATATTCTGCAGGTCCTTGGATAGCCGTAGACCCAATGAGCCCGCGATCATTTCCCGAAGAACTATTTCTGGCCAAGGTGCCCGCAATATTGGCGATAGAAGTGCTGCCTTGGGAGCTGATGGCCGAAGAACCCCCTCCAAAATTCTGAGCAGAACTTCCAAAAGCTGCTGGATCCCGAGTTACATCTGCTTCGAAGCTTCTGCCTCCCCCAAGCTGAGATATAGAACTTCCAATGCTATTACTGGAAGACTCTTTTTCATTTTCTCTCTTCCCCTGGGAATGATTTTGGATTGGTTGGTGATCTAGAGGCCCTCTCTTGATCGCAGAATTGGGAGATCCGATCTCATTGCTTTGGTTCAAGGCTGCTTCTAATTCTTTGTGTTCTGTGATGAGATCACTTGCCGTGGCACATGTTTCAAAAGCGGCTGTTCTTTTTTTAAATTCATTAAAATCTTTGAGATAGGTAAATTGATATGCAATTTCTTTTTTATTGCGCGTTTGATTTTCATTCCAAAGTTTAATAAAAAATAGAAATTCATTCATACAAGGCGTAACGGTATCACCCCATTTGGATAAAAGCTGTTCTTTGAGTTTGGAGACAGAAATAATCTTTCCATCCATGGGAAGATGAAATTCCTCTGCAAGGCTAACCGTGCTCACATTTTCTTCCACAGGTTCCATCTCTCCCAGAACTTCGTGAACCTCAAGCCAAGGTAAAAGCAAAAAAACCATGACACCTATGAATAAGTTTAATTTCATATTTCGTCCTCCATCATGCTTTTATTCAATGCAAGATGCGTGCCACCCAATCCAATTTTAATTATTTCTCTAACGCCTCCTAACCACGCCCCTTTTCCTTTTGTTAAAATTGAGTGAGATTTATTTTTTGTAGATATTTTTTGACAGTGTCCAAAAGAAATACAACTCTTAAAATAATATTAGAACGATTTTCCGACGGAAAATATTAAAATCTCATTAGAATTTAATGTTGCTATGTGAGAGGTAAGCAGACCCTAACAGGGCATGGAAAAAGTCTTTTTCAGCGGTTTGCTAAAACGGAATGTCGTCTTCGGATCCAGCGGCTTCTTGTGCAGGTTCTTCAATAAAGGGGGTTTCTTGTGCAAAATCAGTTTCAGAAGACGAAGATTTTTCAGGAGCAGAGCCTAAAAACTGCACCGTGGATGCGATAATTTCAGTGGTATAACGCTTGTTGCCGGTTTTATCTTCCCATTGGCGTGTTTGAAGGCGTCCTTCGATATAAGCTTGGCGCCCTTTTTTTAAATACGTACTGCAGAGTTCAGCGAGTTTGGCCCATACGACCACGCGATGCCATTCGGTGCGTTCTTGTTTTTGATTGTTTTTGTCATTCCAGTATTCAGAAGTGGCAAGACTAAAATTACATACCGCTGTTCCAGAAGCCGTATGTCTGATTTCGGGATCTTGGCCGAGACGACCAACCAATATGACTTTATTTATACCTGACATAATATTTCTCCTTTTTTAAAATCAAATAGAGCCAGACGATAGCTCAGGTGTTAGATTGATTGCAAGTTTAATGCCAACTCTATTTTTTTTTGCCAGAAATGCTTGAGGTTATCGTAATCAATCCCCCATCTCTCAGATCTCTTCTACAGGGGTTGGAGATATGGACTCCTCGTTCCAACTCCCTGTAGAAGAGATCTGAGAGATGGGCACAGATTATGTTTGTTCTCATATTCCTCGTTTTATAAATTACTTTTTTAATGAACCTATCATAAATTGACTTGAGCTTTTGTCCTCAAATTTGCATAATATTTTTGCATGAACGGACGTAAAATGGACCGTTCCAGACGTATGATGGATAAACTAAAACTGGGTCTTAAAAAAATTCTTAAATCTCAAGAAGAGCGGTTTATTTTCTTTCCGGAAAAGAAATTTTCAGACGATCCCCAAAAATATGGGGTAACGTATGAAAATGTTTATTTTGAAACCGAGCATCATCGTAGCCTTCATGGATGGTATTTTCATCCGTTTCCAAAAGCCCGCGTCCTTTTTTATTTGCACGGGAATGCAGGAAATATCAGCGACCGTTCTCATTTTGTTTCAGAGCTGATCCGTCATTTAAGAGTAAATTTATTTATTTTTGATTACCAAGGTTACGGAAAAAGTGAAGGTTCTCCTTCGGAAATGGGCATGTATCAAGATGCTCGCGCTGCGTATGATATTCTTTTACATAAAGGCTATACCGAGCCCCAAATCATTATTTATGGAAAATCCTTAGGAGGCGCAGTGGCGATTGACCTGGCTGCTCAAAAAAAGATGGCGGCTTTAATTGTTGAGAACACCTTTACGTCTGCCTATGAAATGGCACGTCATTTATATCCTTACTTACCGCATCAATGGATGTTGACAGCCAAATTTGATTCTTTAAGCAAAATGAAACATATTCATGTTCCAAAGCTCTTTATTCATGCCACCCAAGATCCGACGGTTCCCTATCTCTTGGGGCAGAAATTATTTGAAGCAGCGCCACAACCCAAAGTTTTTTACGCTGTTCCAAGCGCTAACCATGGCGCCTCTTATTTAGATGGCAAAGAAAGCTATTTTAGTCATCTCAACGATTTTTTACTCAAGTTTATCGAGCCGTGACCGATATCTTGATTGAGATGAAGAAAAATACCTTGAGGCAACAAAAGACGGCCCAAACCTATCTGAATCTTGCTCAAAAATATCGTTCCCAAGGGCACTATCAAAAGGCACTGAATGCCTTGAGAGTGGCCCTGAGATCGGATGAAACACTTGCACCCGCCTATCATGAACAAGGATTGGTCTATCGAAAACTGGGGGAAAGTAAAAAAGCCATCTTGGCTTATCAAAAAGCACTCAAATTGAATCCCAAAAGCGCCGTGACTGCTTTAAATTTAGGGATTTGTCATCTGTATTTAGAGAATGAACCTAAGGCGCTGGTGTATTTTAAAAAGGCGATTGCGATGAAGCCCCATTATGCGTATGCCCAATTTAATTTAGGGTCTCTGTATTTTGATCAAGGGCACTATGATCTTGCCATCCAGCATCTGAAAAAAGCCATTCACGCCGATCCTGCACTGTTGGCTTCCTATGAAATCTGTGCCATGGCGTATCTCGTTTTGGGTGACAAACAAAAAGCAGATGAGCTATATCAAAAGTCTGGAAAACAAAAGCAAGAAGCCAGACTTAAATATGTCGTTGGATAATTCACTCTCTCACACGCGTATTCATGCCATTCGATGGTCACTTGCAACGGCCATTTTTCTCAGTATTCTAAAACTTTCAGTAGGTATGTATACCGACTCAATGGCCATTCTGGCTTTGGCGGTAGATTCTTTTGGCGATGTCATTTCGTCGCTCTTTAATTATTTTTTTCTTTCCAAGGCTCAGGAACCCGCAGATGCAGAACATCATTATGGGCATGGAAAATTTGAAAATTTTGCAAGCTTTATTCAAGGATTTATTTTGGCGGGAACGGCTGGCGTTGTTATTTACAGAGCTATTTTAAAGCTGATGGAACCCATGCCCCTTTTTCATGTGGAGCTGGGGATGGTGGTGGTGGTCTTAAGCTTCGCCTTAAGTTTTGTGGTGGGACGATATGTCCAGCGTATTGCCGTCAGCAGTCATTCTCAATTGTTAGAAGTCGAAGCCCAGCACCTGCTTATGGATAGTTATTTGTATCTGATTGTTCTTCTGTCACTTCTGTTTTCAAAAGTTGGATTTTTTTATGTAGATCCGATCGGAAGCTTACTGGTGGCTTTCTTTATTGTGCGCATGTCGGGTAAGATCATTAAATCATCATTTGATGTATTGACAGATCGGGCGTTGACCGAAGAAGAAAACGAACAAATTCGCACCATTATTCGGGATCATTCCCCTACTATTTTAGGGTATGACCGTCTTAAAACCAGACGTTCGGGGCCTACCAAACATATTATTTTTCGGGTGTTTATTTGCCGAAAAATGACTTTGGGACAAGCGCACGAGGTTGTAGATCACATTGAAAAAGAAATTGCTTCTAAAATATCGGAATCCGAAGTTGTCATTCACCCAGAGCCGACCAAAGAAGATTGCTCCAAGCATCAGCACATTCTCGATCCCAGGCATTTTGTTGGTGATCCTAAAATTTAGGGTTTATTTTGTTAAACGCGTGTTTATCGGCCAGTAAAAATATTCATTAAATTTTAATGAGACGAATTATAGTAAAAGGAATAAAGGTGTGTTAACCTTTTCTTAAGCTAAATAAATAGAACGTATCAGGATGCTTTTTTTAATGTGTGTTTTTCAAAGAGAATAAAAAAGAAGGGTTGTTCTAGATGAGAGCTTCCAAAAAAAAAGCCTGGGTTTTGTTATTGAGTTTTTTATTAATTCAATGTGGCGATCATCGCAAAGATGGAAGTCCAAATGTTTTGGTTCCTTCATCTGAGCAAGCAGATCAACTCTTGCCCAAAAGTCCTCATCAGAATGAACAGCAAGAATCTTCGGAGCTAAAACAAAAACCAAATTTTTCAGTTCCAAAATTAGACCAGCCTATTCCTTATATCCGTCTTCTTGAAACCAACATTGATGATCTTTCGCAAAATGATCTAAGGCTCATTATAGATGATTTTGACCTAGAAAAGCCCGAGGGACAAATTAAAAATCAAATCTTTGCGATAAACCCATCTTTGTTGTCTCAGATGATGATGAAAAAAAATCAACGCGAACAAATGGTTTTTTGCGATGAGACGCCGTGCAATTTTAGGCGCATTCAACTGATGATAGAACATGTTATTTTGTACAAAAGCCAAGTTCGGGTATTTAGAAAAGTGTTTTTCTATTTTTTTTCTTCTCCTGAGGGAAAAATAAACTTGCCTCAGAAAGGAAATCAGAATCCTTTAGAAATTAAATCCGAAGCACCACTAGAAACACTCTTTGAGGTGCGGCTCTTGCCACAAGAAGTTTTGTGCCAAATAAGAGAGGACGAAAGCATCGTTATTTCTATTGGAAATCAAGAGCTGATCATTCCTTCTAAGGAGAAAAAGAAAATATTTGAAAAAAGAGCTGCGATTGCAACCCTACTCTCTTATGGATCAGTTTTTATTTCACAATCTGATTTGACAGTGCGTTTTGTCAGATCACAACAACCCCTGGGTGAGAAAATATTTCAGACGTTGTTAGAAGTGGAAAATATAGGAGTTATCCGTGAAATACAACTTGTTCCATAATGGTTTATGGGTGAGTATGATTATCGTTGTGTTTACGGTATCCGTATGGGCGCAAGACCGTGTAGCAAATGAAGAGGGAGCATTATTTTGCAATTTAGATTCAGGTTTTCTTGTAGACTCAACCAGCTACGAAGGAATTTTAAACGTACGCTATCGTCTTTCTAAAGAACGTCTAGGGATTAAAAATCGATTTGATACCTTTCCAAAGACACTTACAACGAATTATTTCGTTATTAAAGATCCCAAAAACTTGGTTTCAGATTATGTGGTTAAATCTGTAGCGTGCGCCCTAGAAGTATCCAGGTCCAAACTTGTAGATCGTTGGGGATTTCGTGCGCCTACAAAAAATATAAATTCAAATGAGATCAATGGCATTATTGTCCAATTGGGTGATACGCAAGATCTGTATTCTGGGGTTCTCAAAAAGGATGCTGCAGGACTAGCAATTCGCTATGCATCTAATTCCCCAAATATTTGGGTACACGCCAAGTTTTATAATGATATTCCTCAGCTTATAGAAATACTGGCTCATGAATTATTTCATTGTGTTCAATATCAATATGGTGAGGCCCGGTCCAGCGTACAAGTGGAGGGGACAGCGACGGCTATGGAGGATGTTATTTTTTCAAACACGTCAGGCTTTGTTGGTCCTGCCCCTTTCTTTTATGAATATTGGTATGCTCGTTCTCCCAATATATTAGATAGAGAAAAACTTCATGCCATGCTTCCGGGTTCTTTTCCATATACTACAAGCATATTTTGGACTTATTTGATGGAGCATGCACATTCAAATGGAAGGCTTGAAGTTGATCCTACCAAGAAAGCAGCTGTTATGGAAGATTTGTGGAGAAATTCTATTTCACAAGAAACAGTGGAAGCTTTATTGACTACAGTACCAGAGCCAGAGTTCTATCGTTTTTTTGGTGACTTTGCTATGGCGCTTCGAAGGCGTTCTAATGAGGATTTTTGGAAAGCAGCTTTGATTGTTGATCCAAATGAAATGGGTATTAATTTTCTCTCATTTGAACGAAACCCACAGCATCTTCGTCATGGCCGACTTCAGAATGTGAATTTTCTGGGTCCTTTTAGTGCTATCCATGCTTTGGATATAGAATTGTCCTCACTCCCAAAACAAGATTATATCTTCCAATTGACAGCATTTAATTCATCTCCCTTGGAACTTCGAACCTTAATTCGCGATCGCACAGACAGTGTTATCCAAGTTCAAAAATCCAACCTGCCACTTTCAACGGGTATGAGAAGCGCATTTCTAAGACTCAATGATGTTGGGCGTGGAACAGGTATGGGGACGATTGAGTTTATTGTTGTAAATCCACATAAGAGTTTCATTGAACCATTTTCACTGGATTATTATGTTGACCCCAATTTTGTCGAATATGTGACAGTGTATATCGATGGTTTTCGTGTCTATGGCGCTGGTTGGGAAGATAGTTTAGATGTCAAAGGAAATTTAATTAAAAGAAAAAAAGTAATCGATGTACAAGAGCGCTTATTTAAGAAAAATTATGTTGGAAAACGAGGCGAAATACGAATCGATTTTAATAAACCTCTGACGAAAGAGGCTCGTGTTTATATCAATGATACCCTCATAGAGGGTTCTCCAACTGATAATGTCCTTTTGGAATCTTGGGAGGGCGATTTTATTTTTCCAGAAACGAATGGAGAATATCAATTGTCCATCCAGACAAACGACCGATATGGTGATGGTTTAGATCCATTGCCGAAAACCGTGGCTATGTTAAATGTAGGGAGACTCCAGAGTTCTTTTACGGGATTTGAAAGAGAAAGTGAAATTCAAACAGATACAGTTTTGTCACCGGAAGATGATCAAGTTCCTTATGGAGGCAGAGATTTTAATCATACGATTCAAGTTAAACCAGAAGAGGAACGACCTAGTTCTCAATATAAAGGGATACTTCATTTTTGTATCGGAAGTTTCTATCTTCATGGGATTAGTCGAAATGTAGGTATGGTTACACTTCTTGAATTAGAACCTCCAGTTTCTCGAGCTCAGGGCATTTATTCAGAAATTACTTTAAATAGTAATCAAGCGTCTCAAACGCGTTGGGCTGAATGTATAGAGCCTCCGAATGAGCATACTTTTGGCAGAAGTGATATTTTTACCGATCTTATAAGATATTCAAATCGTACAGACACCTATCGTTGTAATCTTCGAGAACCAAGAATGACCGGTATTCCCCAAGGGTATAATTTTGATCCGAACCGCGGAATGCCAGCTTCTGGTAAAATTTACAAAATTGGTTTATGGGCAAAGGATAAGTATTTAGCATCTGACAACGATTATTTAGCGGCCTCTAAAACAGAAATTTCCTTTTCAATTTCAGAATATGGTTGGGTAGGGAAAAATAAACCACCGAGAGCAAACAGCCTTTTGGACAAACATTGTGATGAGTCTTTAGATCTATGGGAGCACCATCCAATTTTATTTGAAGATAATATTCTAAAGTCTACGAAATAGAGCTTTAACCGTCATGGGAAACAGCAAGAATTTCTTTCTTGCCCCAAAGGGTACACCGGGGTATTGAATAACCAGCATTTTCCCCCATAATGCGAAGAAGGTGTACATATCGTTTGTTGTTTTGGGCGGCGTTTTTGGTTGCCAATCGTACAGATGCGGATCCAAAACAGTGGTCCTTAAAGTCCCCAATGGATCTTACCTTTTCTGGGCCAAGCCAAAATTTAAATCTTCCCAATGAATCTCCGGAAGCCTTTTTAGATAAACTAGATCAGTTCACAAACGGCTACCAAACGTTTTCCTTCAATAGCGAAGCTGTTTTTCAATTGGTTAAAAGGTATCGAAGCTCTTTACTCACACAGCCACTGCCTGCTTTGTCTACAAGGCTAGATGCGACTTTAGAGAGATTGGAACGGATGAAAAAACGTCGTTATTGGAGCACAGAACAAACAGGGGGCCTCGATTACTTGCAAGCGCTTCTTCAGAGTGATCGCTGTTTTTTGATTTTGCCCATGACATCAGATTGTCTGGAGCAGGCAGAGGCATTGTGGCAAATGGCGATGACGCACTTGAAACCCACGGCTGCGCTTGAGCTTTCTTTAATAGAAGAACGTGGAAGATTTAGAGTAGCAGCGTATGAAGTGACGGGTAAAGTCAATTTTTTAGAAGAGGGCATTTCGGATTTTGAAGCGGTCGTTGCCCATTTTTCAACTTGGCACGATTTGCAATTTGATCTTTCTTTTTTGCATGTAAAAAGTTTGTACCGGTGGATGGCAAATCCTGAGGAGCCTCTTTCCTTAGAAAAAAGAATAACGGGGATTGAGCGGGCCATGACCTTGACCCAAAAACTTATCCCAAAAACCCCCAAGGCGGTTTACCCGAGCGGAAAAGAGCCGATGGACTTATTGGCAGATCTTAAAAAGTTATTGGAAGAAGTCACCCTTTTAAAAAATGCAAACTTACCCGCCAGTATTGCAAAAAAGAACGTTTCACTTCTGCCGCCCATTGTGGAGGATCGTTCGGCGTCAGAGGAGGCAAGTGCTGATTCGCAAACGACGCTTGAAAAAACCGGCTACAAAGATGTTTACATCTTTGTAGCTTCCAAATCAGGATTGTTTTCAGAATTGGCCAAAGAGGACGATTTTTTAAAACCCCTTCCTTTGTGGACGCGTTCCGATGACGCCTCTTGGAATTACCTCGTTTCGGAGAGCTGGAAAGAAATTGCAGTGCGCAATCCAGACCGCACAGACTGGCTCAAGCCTTTGGAACCTGGAGAGATTGTCTACGTGCCACTTTCCATTCATCTTAAGATGTTAGCCAAACGCGATGCTTTGTTTGGAGAGAAAGAATTGAGCGAAGCAGAGTTCATTGCCTTGTATCGGCAAGCCATTCAAAAACAAATCGAACGATTACAAAAACTGAATGCTACCCACGAAATTTTGCTTAAAATACATCTTTTAACCCTGCTCTTAAATCGAATTCCCCTGTTAACGTTACAGGAACTGCAAAGTTTGTATCCATTAGCCGTCGAAGATTCGATGATTCAACTTCAGGGGATGGTGGGATTTCTAACCAACGCTGAAGCGGAGGGTGTTTTAAAAGACATTCACAAGGATTTGCCTTTTTTGGAATTTGTATTTCATTTATTTCAGGAGCTTCATCGATTAACGCCGGAGGTTGCGGAATCTTGGCAGCGGTTTTTGTGGATTCAAAAAGCATTGTTGGCCATGCCTCAGTTTCCAGAGAAGCTCTTTCCAAAATTTTCACCTGTGCAGAACCGATTTTATACGCGGATTTTAGGAAACATTCGAAACATTCTAATCGAAGCGCCGTTTACCGTCTCCACAGAACGTTTGCAAGTTCTTTGGAGCCTCTGTGAGGAAGCAAATGCAGCGCTACAACAAAAAAAGACAAGTTATAAAATCGTCAGAAAATTTTACGATTGGCTAACCCTTTCCGAACTTTTTCAAAGTTTGGGGAGCATCGCCGATCGTGAGGTGTTGGATTTTTTAACGGTGGATGCCAAACGATTTCACGAACTGTTTTTAGAGGCCTATCGGGATCATCACATTTCAAAAGCAGAATGGGAAGCTTGGCGGTTGCGGATTGAAAAAGCCAAGCTGGATGCGCTCGTTATTTCTTCCAGCGCCTCTGAAACACAACGATGGATGATGACGCTTGCGAGAGCCAAAGCCAAGCAATTGAAAACGGCCAATGCCATTGGGCCCGTTCGAAAATTGTTAGAAGCCATGGCACGCAAACCAGGGGAAAACAAAGAAGCGCTACAAAAATTATTTAATTGGCTCACCCCCAGCAGAGTTCTTCCACCTCTTTCCGATGCATCGTATGAAACGTTTGTCTTGGTGGAAGAAGGTTTTCCCAATTGGATTCCTCCGCTGGAGGCCAGTGCCCAAACATTCAAAATCTCTCAGCCAGAAGTTTTTAAAAAATGGCAGGGACTAAGACTCATGTCCAAAATTCGAAAAATGAATGCAGCGTCACAGGAGCTCTGGGCCAGTGAGCGACACCAAAAATTGTATGGCACACTTATTGAAGTTTTAAAAAAAATGGATTTGAAAGAGATCACCCTTCAGCGTCAAACAGAATTGGACGCCATTTTAAAGAAACAGCCTTCAGAAAAGCTTCCAGAACTACTTTCCTGGGTGGGACCTGAAGCCGTTGTGAACATTGCTTCCGAGATGGATCCCCAGACCTTTGAATGGTTCGCGGCATTTTTTGGGGATGAGTATATGGAGCACTATGAAGACAACCTGGTGCTCCAAGATCAGTGGAAAAAACTAAAAGCCATTGCAAAAATTCGCCAAGCAGATCTTGAAACGTTGGCTTCACAAATAAAAGATCCCCAGAAAGCAAAACTCTTTCAAGAGTTGGCCGACAGTCTTCAAAAGAAAAATTTAAATTTGGAAAGCAGTGAACGACTTTCGCTATTGGCGGAAGCGCTCACCACGGGTAGCACCGAAGCACTGGTAACGCTCTTGGAGTGGATGGGGCCGGAAAATATTTTGGAGATGATTCAAAACATGGACCCCGAAACATTGGCTTGGTTTGCAGAAGCCTTTTTGAATTTACTCAGCGACGAAGAAAACGATATTGATCTTTTAAAATTTGGGCCAGTGCTCCAAGCCTTGGCCCAAAAAATTGCTGAAAATCCGCCCAACCTTTCTTTTTTAAGAAATATAGATTGGGAGAGGTTGGCCCGTGCCTTTCAAAAATTTCAAAGCCATGATTGGAAATTGCGTCTTCCCAATATAAAGTTGCCGAATATTGATTTTGGCCTCCCCGATTTTAAGTGGCCATCGTTTTGGAAAAACTGGTTTTCTTCCGATCCGCCAGATCTAAAATCGGTTGATTATGATTTTTCTGACATGTGGCCGGAGGCCGAAGATATTAATTTCGAAATTAATCGATGTTCTGACAATGATGGAGAACTGGCCACGATTCCTTTGGACCATGAGCAATATTCCATTGAAGCGCCATACCTCACCGAAGCCGCACGGCATATGTTAGAACTGCCAAAAATAGGAAGCAAAACCGACATTGAAGATACGATTTTAGAAAAATCTTTAGATGATGCTGGCTATTATGCCGCGTTTCGCTTCAATTCCGATATCCCGCGTCTTGCTTCCCCAGGGCTTTTTTGGTTGTGGAGAGTAGCGGAGCTCTTTGGTTCAAATGTGAAAGACAAAACGAAAAATAAACCGCCTCGTCTTTCAGCGACGGCTGGAAAGCAACTCATGGCATTGTCTTATTTAATCGGGGATCGACTGCTCAATGAACTTCATGGACGACTGGAAGAACAGCATAATAAACCGCACATAATCGTTTCACTTTGTGAGTACAGTCTTTCAGAAATGACAACGCTCTTTGGGCATCTTCAATCGATTGCTCAAAGAGGCGTTGAAGATTCTCAATTTAAAGATCCAACGATCGATTGGCGGAAACTGGGGATTAAATGGCAGACTGTCTGGTGCTTGTGGATTGAAAAGTATTTCAAGGAACGGGCGAAGCCTTCGCCGCTTTATATGGCAGAGCCTCTGATGGAGCGCTATTTAGAGTCATTAAAAAAAGTAGATCAAGAATGGCGAGCAAATGTATGGTTGGTTTTGCCCGCTCCCTCTTTCCCTCCAAAATGTTTTCCAGGGCTTACGCCCCCAGAACAGCACCCATTGGCTTTTGAGCGTCCGTGGATGCATGTACTGAAGTCAATATCTGATGATCCTTTTTCACCCAGTGCGAAGCAATATGAACTTGCGGCGACCTACAAATTTTTAGAAACGCTCACCGAAGGAACCGTAGAACCCCTTCCCAACCAATTTGAAGACCTGGTGGGTACGATGTTCGATGTGCATCTTAAAATGATGCTCAAGGGCTTTTTTGATGAAAACTGGAAAATGCAATGGTGTCTCAACTATTTTCATGTTTTTGAAAAAGAACCCATCAAGTCTGTTATTGAAAAAAATCAATGGGTTAAAGAAAAAGCAAAACGAAATTTTATGGCGGGTGTTTCTGTGTTAAAAGAATATCTTCATCAAGATCCCAAAAGGTTTTTTCATTTTTCCGCAGAGACTTATTTTTCTTTTAGTCTCATCGACACCGAAGTGTTTAAAGAGAGCCTATGGGTCATTCGAAAAAGTGCG
Organism: Deltaproteobacteria bacterium; assembly: GCA_016198185.1. Taxonomy (GTDB): domain Bacteria; phylum Bdellovibrionota; class JACOXK01; order 2-02-FULL-40-11; family 2-02-FULL-40-11; genus JACQJD01. The sequence continues at coordinate 4,044 of JACQJD010000033.1, read as the reverse complement.
CTCTTTTTAGAGCTTCCCAAAGAAGAACTGACGATACTTGACGATTTTTTCGTTGAAAATATTTTGCGCGTCCAGGCTTATTATGAAGCGCTTGGGTTTGTTCGGTATGCACAAGGCCCATTTATTTTTTCATTGGTCGATAAGTTGGTTCTGATGTCGCAAGACTCTTGGAAACGGCTTTTTTCAAAAATATCCGTTCCGCCACAGCGATGGTTGAAGAGCGACGTTTATGCAAATGTGGGTGGACGTTTTATGTTTGATAAAATTGAGCAATGGGACACAACCCAACTGCCGAGTTCTCCTTTTCGCAATCCCAAAGTCCAGGCCGATTTCTTAAAAAAAACAGCGCCAAATTTATTTTACCTCAGAGAACGATATAAATCTGGAGATTGTAATTTATCTTTGACGTGGAATGAAGATGAACTTCGAGAGTGGGAAATATTTACAAGCGCTACCCAATTGCTTCGAGACCAGATTATGTTTGCACTGGCACTTTTACCCAACGAAGATTTTTGGATGAAAGAAGATAAAACATTCAACGAAAAAGGGGAACAGTGTTTCCCAAGGTGGCTTTCCAGTCTTCTCCACTATCGAGCGATAGCAGGATCTTCGTATGCGCTCAATGCCGCTTTCTTTTATACCTTAGGCAAATATGGAATCAATTTGCGTCAAGGATTCGGAATTCTTAACGATGAAGAAATGACGGTATCAAAAGATCACCCTGCAATTGGTATATTAGACAATATTCTTAATTTTGAAATGCCAGAAGGGGCGTTGGTGCTGCCGCATGAAGCGCATGCACAGCGGGCACCCTTTGTTGAACAAGCAGACCGGAATTTTAACGAAACAATGACCTCTGCAGGGGCCATAGCATTCATTCCAGTAGAGCATCTACCGCTCTTAGACCTCAGCGCCACAATGGGTTTTGAGAATCAACTGCATCATGGACTTTCAAGGGGTGAATTCAGCGATCTTACACTTTACGGAGATTTATTTCTGTATCATCGTTTGCGGATGGTAAACCAAGCCTTGCAAAAATCGCAAGCGCTTGGTTTTGGATGGCTTCCGGGCCAAGGATTTTCAATCTTAAATCCCAAGCTTCATGAAATGAAGGCCTATTTTCGAGAGGCATTTCAAAGGCAGTTGGCACTGCCCTTGCGGTATCGTTGGAAAGATCTTCCCCGAGATTCCTTATTGATGGGGGCGCCTTCGCTGAACACCAAATTTATTTTAGAAACCGAAAAAGAACTTACACATCTTATTGAAGAGATCGATAAAGTTGATTTGGAGGCTTTTTATGGCCGAATGGAACCCACTGATCCCAATCGAGAAAAGATGCAGAAAGAAATTTTGGATTATGAACTGGAGCGATTTCACCGAGAAATGATGGAATTAAGCATTGCGCAAGATCCAACCAAAAATATGGTAACCTTTGAAAAGAAAATAACAGCTTGGGCAACCAAAGCCAAAACGCATTCAGAACGCGCGGTGTATTTGAAAAAAATCTGGGGACTGTATCAAACGCTTAAAGTGAGGATTCCTCAAAAAGCAAGTCCTATGCTGGGCAAGATTCTTGCCGAATGGATGGTTTCTTTGGATAAAGATAAAGCGATCGATCCCACGTTTTGTAATTCTCTGATCCATGAATTCGAAAAGGAATTGTTGGGCAAGGATCCAAATGTGGCCATGGGGTTTTTGGGGGTGATCTGGTGTCATCCGGGCCATTTCTTTCCGTGGAGAGATTTTAAAACGACGGTTGAAACCCACCACCCTCAAATTTTTGAACGCATTCTGATGCTTGCCCATGAAAATAGACTTGAAAACAGCAATGTTTCCGCGGACCTTTTCATTCCAGGCAAGGATTCCTGGTTTTCATTATTGGAAACGGGCGATGCTCTTCGCAAATGGCGTTGGGCCAAAACCGGTCTAACCCAGACGCCGACCATGGCTGTGTGGAACAAGATCCGGGTGATTTTAGACGCTGTCACCTTTTCAGGAACGATCGAAGATGAGACTCGGTCGGAAATTACGGTTGATGAGCTTATCGATGTTGCCACCCGCTTAACACATTGGATGGAAACATTATCGATTCCACAGATGGAAATAAATACGTTCGCGGGTGTATTACCAGATTTGGTCAAAAGCCTGCTCTTTGAACAAGAATTAAAAGACCCATTGCAATCAACCCCCGAGTTAAGTTCTGAACTTCCAAATTATGATTCAGCGCTCAGGGTGGCCTATTTATTTCCAACGCTCAAAGCATGGCTCGAGTGGCTTCGATCTAAAAACCGCAATTACCATGATGAATTTTTATCGAACGTTCGTCCTGCAGATTGGTCGCTTCAAGCTGGTTGGGAAAAAGTACGGGCCGATATTTCGGCAGAGTCTTTGCGAACCGCCATGCTCGGATATTTTTTACAGATGGAGAGTTTACTGCTTCCTTCGATTGCTCCTTCTTATTTTGGTTCCATTGGTTCTCTCAGTCAGAATGTCTTGCCGGTCTTCTCAAATGTATTGGAGGCAAATGCTTCCTGGATTTTGTTGATGCATGATGTGCCCCAGTTAAAGCGTCTTTGGAAAAAAACCGCCGCCAAAGATCAGCCCCTCGGTATGGCCCACGTCTTTCAAAAACTCGAAGCTTGGGTAGGCTTTCATCGTTCCCCACATTATTGGTACCTGTATAAATAATGTCGCATCTTTTGGCCTGCGACTGCGAGAGACTTACAAAATGTCCTCGACGCATTACCGGGGATACGCCTGCGGGCATTTTGCTCGTCTTCTTTGTCTCGGCTCAAAATGAACTCAAAATCTGGCTCTTTCTCTAATTGTGCGAGGGAAAAAATAAGAAAAATGAAAACAGGTATCTGCTCATCTGATACAGAGTCTTTGCCAATTGATACGTTCTAAAATGGGCTCTTTCTCTAATTTAGCAAAGCTACAGGCTTGCAGTCGGCGGACTTGCAGTCGGCGGACTTCGGTCTATTCAAAGGCTCGTCTCCATTGTTTTCCAAACGTGAGCTGCGCTCTGTAGCGATTATGGGTGGAACAGAGCAATCTCAGGTTTTCTAATTCTGCCTTCCCTCCCAATGCAAAAGGTTCGATGTGATCTACTTCTAAATACGCTCTTTCGTTGCACCTTTTCCCCTCCGGACTTTGATACGTGCACTTTCCCTCATCCCGTTTCCAAACTTCTTGCTTCGTGCTCATGGGAATGTAACGCGAGAGGGTTGTGGGTAAAACACTTCTTGATGGTACGAGAGATTTTTGTATTTGCATAGACTGGGTTCTTCGTTTCTCACCATCAGGGTCCACAGTAGCTTCAACCCCCTTTTGACCCCGACTTTCATTTTGTTGCTGCTTCTTTACTTCCCTTATTTCCCTTCGTTTTAGCTTTCGCTCAGGATCTCTCTTTTCCAGTAAATCCTCCAGCGCTTGATTAAAAATATCTTCCAACCTTGCTTTTGGAAATAGGTGCCTTAAAATCTCTTTCGCCCGTTCAATCTTATTTGCCACTGTTTCATCTGCAACAAAGCTGATCTTTACTTCTTTCTGAGGAGTTACTTCGCCAGCGAAGTTCAATGTAAGCGAGGGCATCTTAATTTCTGTAGAATCGATAGGACCTGCGCAAGATAAAGAAGCACCCTTGCTTTCAAGGGTAGGAGCAGTCAAAAAGGGGTTGGCCCTTTCAAGGGGGCCCAACCCTTTTTGACCGCTATTGGAATCCAAATGAGCGGATAAAGCGACCGGTAATCTTCGAATGCTATCTCTACGAGACTCTGTCTTTAAAGCCTGATCTCTTAACAAATCTTCTACCTCCCGCTTTGATTTACCAGAAATCATGTGAATCCATAATGAAGCATTCTCCTCCTTCAGATGTGGTGAAATTAAAGAAAGGGTGGTTAGATTGATCTTCCCAGAGCCAATGGCCTCTATGACTTCTGGAAACTTGCTATACACTTTAGCTGCTTCAATTCTTCTGTAAGCGGCTCCTTCGGAATAATGATATTTTTGAACCACATAGGTAAACAAACTGGCATACGCTTC